>CAIQSY010000124.1 GCA_903874585.1 uncultured Chlorobiaceae bacterium
ATCCAGAGGTGCGAGAATTGCCTGAGAAAGAGAGAGTTCTCCAACAGCGCTTGGATGCGAGCTTTGTACGCTGGAGGTGTGAGGAGTATCAGCCATAAGTTATTGCTTTATCAAGTTATAAACATTGCTCAAGCACACTTTGGTTATTCAGCAAACATCAGCCAGATAACGTGGTTTTGTGCTGCAACGTTCGTAAAAGCAGAACAGTGATAATTTACAGGAAATCTATGAAGTTCAGTCATATTGAGCCAACTTCTCTCTACTGTTACATGAGATTTTGCGGATCAACATCGACCATAAAAATCAGCCCTGATGCACGGAAGCGGGTGAGTATTTCGTCGTTCATCTGCTTGATAAAGAGCGGAGAGAGTTTGCCGCTGATGAGTTTAACCAGCACGTGGTAGCGGTAGCGACTGCGAATTTTTGCAATGCCTGCTGGTGCCGGACCTAAAATAATGCCGTTTTGTGCTGGCAGGTGGTGCGTCAAAATCTCTTTACAGTACAATGATGCGGCTTCAGCCTCTTTTTCATCCTCTGCCGTACACTCAAATTTGATCAGCCGCGACGCTGGTGGATAGCGCAACTCTCTGCGTATGGCGCTTTCGCGGAGAAAGAATTTCTCATAACTGCCTTCCAGAATGGCGGTAAAAACGTCGCTCTCCGGGTTATAAACTTGCAGATAAACTTCGCCCGGCATTGATGCGCGTCCCGCACGTCCGGCAACTTGCGTCAAGAGCGAAAAAACGCGCTCAGAGGCTCTGAAGTCGGGAATATTCAGCCCGATATCAGCCATTAAAACCCCAACCAGCGTTACGGCTGGAAAATCAAGCCCTTTGGCAACCATCTGTGTACCAAGCAAAATCCGTGCTTTCCTCTCGTGAAAATCCTTTAAAATCCTTCCGTGCGACCCTTTGGTGGTGGTGGTATCAACATCCATCCTGAGAATGCGCTCATCGGGAAAAAGGGTTTGCAGCTCCTCTTCAATTCGTTCGGTGCCGCTGCTTTTGAAAAAAAGCTCGGTTGAGCCGCACTTGTTGCACGAAGCAGTGTAGTGCTCGGTGTGGCCGCAGTAGTGGCAGCGAAGATGTTTTTGCGTTGCATGATACACCAGCGGAATATTGCAGAATGTGCAGACGGGAATATGCCCGCAGGTGAGGCAGAAGATGCTGCCAGCAAAGCCGCGTCGGTTCTGCAGCAGAATCACCTGTTCATTGCGCTCAAGACGGTGTGCAATCTGTTGATACAGGAGTTCCGAAATGGACGACGACGCTTTGGGGCTCTCTCTCATGCAGATCAGATTGATACGCGGCATCGTTGCGCCATCAACGCGCTCCGGCAACGTGATCAGCGTGTATTTCCCCTCACGCGCATTATGGTAAGATTCAAAAGAGGGTGTTGCCGAGCCGAGCAGGCATATTGCCTTGCTGAAAAGCGCCCGCATCACTGCAGTATCGCGAGCGTTGTACCGAGGCGTACGATCTTGCTTGTAAGCGCCGTCGTGCTCCTCATCAACAATAATTGCACCAACATTATCGAGTGGCGCAAATATAGTTGAGCGTGCTCCGAGGGCAATTTTCGTTTTTCCCTGCTGAAGAGAGTGCCATGCGTCATATTTCTCCTGATCGCTCATGGCGCTGTGCATAATGGTAATCTCATCACCAAAATGTTCGCGGAATCGCCCTGCTGTTTGTGGCGTGAGCGCAATTTCCGGTACCAGCACAATCGCTGTTTTTCCAGCAGCCAGCACAATTTTCAGGAACTCGATGTAGATGAGTGTTTTACCACTGCCCGTTACACCGTGCAGAAGAAACGTCTTGTACTCTTGCCGTACAAAAGCAGTGCGCAGTTGTTCAAGCGCGTGCTGTTGAGAAGCTGTCGGTGTTTTCGATGATTGCGGTTTTTCCGTAAAGCCGGTTGAAAAGCTGCTTTTTACCTCCACACTCACTTTTTCAGCAAACCCTTTTCTTACAAGTGCTTGCAGTATTTCTCGTGAAGCATCGACCATTTCAGGAAAAACGCAATCAGGATAAAGTGCAGCAAGAGCTTTGAATGCTTCAAGCTGTTTCGGTGAATTTTTCAGGTGCTCATCTGCCGATTCATGGAGTGATTGTACAATAACATAGGCAGTTTTCAGCTTTGGTTGTCGAGCTGAAAACTTTTTCGATAATTGCAGATAGCCGCCTTGCTCAAGTTTGCCAAGCGTATGGTAGAGCTGTTTTTTGCCCAAACGTCGCTGAAGCTGGGGGAGTGTCAACCGTTTTTCAGCAATAATCATTTTGAGAATTGAGCGGCGAAGAGCTGTATTGATAATTTTTTGCTGTTCGGATTTCAGCTCAAATTCTCTGATTTCAACAACATCATGCACGGTGGTGCGCACTGCTGATGGCAAAGCTGCAATCAGCGTATCAATTCGTCGGGTGAGATAATAATCAGCCATCCAGCCCGTAAGCTGCAACAGTTCACTGCTCAACACCGCGCGAGCACCATACAGAATATCAACAATCTCGATGTTCGAGCATTCAGCATTGTCATCCTCAAGAACCGTCAGAATGTAGCCAATCGCCATTCGTCCATTGCCATTTTTCACCGAAAGCAGCACCATGCAGCCAGGCTTTACATCCTCATGCAACGCATCAGAGAGCGAAACAAGAAACGGTTCGCCTCTGAATATTTTTTCTGATACAGTCAGTGCTTGCATGGTGGTGGTCAATGAAAAATATCTCTAACCCATTGTGACTTTGCGGCAGTTGTTCGTGCAACGTGCTGGAACAAAAAAAGTCAGCGCATGATACGCTGACTTTTTTAAGAATTCGATGTTGTTGTGATGATCAGCAACCAAGTGCAGCAAGAATTCTGTCACGAATTTCCTCAACTTTGCCCGTTCCTTCAACTTTGGAATAGCGAGGTGCATCAGCGCCAGCGGTTTTTGATAATCCATTATAATATGCAATCAGTGGCGCTGTTTGTGCATGGTACACCTCAAGACGTTTTCTTACGGTCTCCTCGTTATCATCCTCACGCTGTACCAATGGTTCACCACTTTCGTCATCAATGCCAGCAGTTTTCGGCGGATTAAAGGTGACATGATACGTTCTGCCTGAAGCAAGGTGAACACGGCGTCCACTCATACGTTCAATAATATCCTCATCCTCGACACTTATTTCCACCACATGGTCAATATTGACGCCATCGTTCAGCAGCGCTTCAGCCTGAGCAAGCGTGCGGGGAAAACCATCAAAAAGGCAGCCGTTTGCACAATCTGCCTCCGTCAAGCGCTCTTTAACAAGCCCGATAATAATCTCGTCAGACACAAGCTGACCGGCATCCATAATTTTCTTTGCAGCAATGCCGAGTTCCGTTCCCGCTTTTACTGCTGCACGCAGCATATCGCCAGTCGATATCTGCGGTATGCCGAGGGTTTTTGAAATGTAGTTTGACTGTGTGCCTTTGCCGGCTCCTGGTGCTCCTAATAGAATAATTCTCATCAAACAATTTTTAATAGGGTTTTTTTGTCACAATCGTGATTTTTGGCTTCGATAATTTTATCTCTTCAACAGGGATTCTTGTGGATGGCGAACTCTCGTAAGACTCTGTTGCACCGTCATTCGCGGAAGCAACAGGAGGGAATAATGCAGGCTCCTCACGCTTTACTGAGGGTTTAAGCTGTATGGTTTGTACCGGTGGTCTTTTCTTAAGTTCAATTGTTGTGGCTTTCACTCCACCATCAGCTTTTGTGGTGTGCTGCAACTGAGCATTATTAAACATCTGTTGCATTGCAGCAGCAGAGCCTTTCGTATCGAGTGATCGGCACTGATATTCTTCTTCCTTGATACGATCTTTTTTAAAGTTGAAATCCATCGAGCCCAGCATCATACGAATGGAACGGCGGCTTTCGCCAAGATCGCCTTTCGACTCAATCTGAGTTTCAGCTTTTGCATTGACTGTGGTGATTGGTGCTCCACTCCCGTCTTTCTCCTCATACAGCCCAAAGGTGACATCGATTTTCAAGCCAAAAAGAAGTACAGAACTCACTTCCGCCCGAATAATATTCATACCACCAACTGCTGTTTTTTCACTTTTAATCATCCAGCCCAGCCAGTGGTCAATCTTCTCAAGAATAAAATCCGAAATATCAGTCATAGGACGCTGATAACGGCGAACTCTTAATTCATCGAAAAGAGGTTTTTCAGATGTGTGGGTAGCATTTGTGGTAATGCCTTGGTAAGCTTTGTTGAATTCGTTCTTAAACGGAATGAAATCGTTTAAATCCATGATTATTGAAGCTGTTAGAGATTATTGCGGTTCATTGCATACCATGTGTTGCGAGTTGGCCACACGCCGCATTGATGGTTGTTCCAAAACTTTTTCTTACGGTGACATGAAACCCTGCATTCATGAGATATTGCTGGAACAGGTCTCTTGCAGAGCCGTAAACAGGACTGAACTTTATATTAATGATTGCATTGTAATCAATCAAATTTATTTTGCATAAAAAACCTCTGCAAAATCTTGCAAGCAGCTTTGCATCTTCCAGCGAGTCATTCACGCCTTTCAGCAGCATATAAACAATAGTTACAGGCGCACCTGTTGCGTTTGTGTACTCAGCAAGCGACTTGCCCAGCTCTTGTATGGGGTATTGCCGTGCAGCTATGGGCATCAGCACCTCTCGTTTCTGCTGATCAGCAGTATGAAGCGACACCGCAAGTTTTGTTTTCAACCCAGATTTCCCAAGGCGCTGAATTTCAGGGATAACACCAACCGTTGAAATAGTCACCTTTTTTTGCGAGAGGGCGAAACGATAATTTCGTGTGCAAAGTGTTTCGATAGCTTCAATAACATTATCCGTATTGAGCAGCGGTTCTCCCATGCCCATAAAAACAATGTTCGTCAACGTATGATCGGGTAGTTTTGCCGCCACAATCTCATTAAGAGAATATACTTGCCCAAGAATTTCCCCTGCACTCAGATTTCGCTGAAAGCCCATTTTTCCAGTCGCACAAAAAGTGCACTGAAACGGGCATCCAACTTGCGATGAAATACAGGCAGTCATGCGCTCTGTTGCTGGAATAAGCACACTCTCCACCATATTGCCATCAGGCAGTTTCAGCAGGATTTTCTCTGTCGGTCGCGGGCAGGTTTCATCAATACTTTCATCATGCTGGATAATTTCTGGTCGCAAAATGGAAAATGTATCCGAAAGTTTTTTGCGTAAAGGAAGGCTTAAAATGCTCATATCATCAAAACTTGCCGCTTGATGGCTGAACAGCCATTGATGTATTTGAGTTGCCCGAAAGGCTGGCTCACCCAGCGCACTCATTGCCTGCTTTAATTCGTTGAAGGTAAGATCGATAATATTGGGCAATGGGGGCAATGGCATGG
>CAIQSY010000125.1 GCA_903874585.1 uncultured Chlorobiaceae bacterium
ATGCCGAGGAGAGCGCCGCCATCATCAGTACGGAAATCAAGATGCCGATGACATAAGGATTCTCACCAATAAAGAGCGGTAGTGCAACCGCGATTGCCGCAAGAACGGCGATAACTCCAATTTGCGCTATCTTTTTCATTTACTGGCCTCCCTTTTTACCAAATAACCCTTGCGGACGAAGCAGAAGAACCGCCAGAAAGAGCACAAAAACAATAACATCTTTCCAGTCGCTGGAGAGGTAGGTTGCCGACATTGCCTCAACAACACCGATAATAATTCCTCCAACGCCAGCGCCAACAACGGAACCGAGACCACCAAGCACACAAATCGTAAATGCTTTTAACAAAAAGCTGTGACCTGCAAGTGGATGAATGTAATACGTTGGGGCAATGAGCGCACCGGCAGTTGCGGCTAATGCGGTGCCAATCCCAAACGCAATAGCACTCATTTTTGCAACATTGATACCCATTAACTGAGCAGCTTCACGGTTCTGGCTTGTTGCCCGAAGTGCCATGCCTGTTGATGTTTTTGACAAGAACAGGTAGAGAATAATGGTGATACCGCAGGTAATCAAAAACGACAACAGCAAGGGAACTGAAACTGAAACATCTCCAAAAATCGTAAAAGAGCTGCTGGAGTAAGTGGTTGTTAAAATTTTAGGATCGCTGGTAAAGGCAAGCAATGCTGTGTTGCTCATAATCAAACCAAGACCAATCGTCAAAAGAATCTGGTTTTGGTGGGGATGATGAATCACGCGATTGATAAAGAGTTTTTCCATCATGTAACCAAAAAGAAATGCTGTCGGAAGAATCAGTACCAAAGAGACGTAGGGATCAATGTGAAGCAGAGTAAAGGCAAAATATGCCATATACATGCCAATCATCATTAAATCACCATGCGCAAAGTTACTAATGTTCATAACGCCAAACACGAGAGACATACCGATACCTGCAAGGGCGTAAACTCCGCCGGTCAGTACTCCGGATATCAAGGGTTGAAGAATTGTCATACTGTTTGTTCTATAAAAAATGGGCTTATCATTACACAAAGTGCCTCCAGACATAATCTGGAGGCACTTCAAAAAATAATGTTAACTGTAAAACAACGCTTAGCGTTTGAATGGATAAACGAGCGTCTTTTTGCTGAATTGAGCAGGATAGACCGTTTCATATTTGCCTGCCTGTATCTGCTGTACTAACATGGGGTGATTATTCTGATTGGTGAAACCTGCATAGTTGGCAAATTTTACAGGACCAAGGATACCGTTCCAACTTCCAGCTTTCAGTCCAGCACGAAGTGCAGCAGCGCTTCTGTTCTTTGACGCGGTTGTGACCATGATTCTCATTGCTTCGTAAGCACAAGCTGCGTGGTATGATGGCTCTTTAGCATATTTTGCTTTATAGCGACGAGCAAAATCAGCAGCACCTGGCCAGTTCACATCATCTGTCCACTGTGTTGCAGAGACGACCATATTGGAAATCTCTCCCTGCTGGGCAAACTGAGCTGTGGTATAACCAGCACCGGCACCGAGGAAGGCTTTTGGAGTAAGACCAATCTCTTTTGCCTGACGCATTAAGAGAATTGCATCGGCATCGTAAGAGACGAGGAAGACGAGATCAGGATTAGCAGCTTTTACTTTAGAAAGAGAAGGGCGATAATCTGGCTGTCCCTGCTGATACTTTTCGTTCGCAACTTCCTGCAATCCCATTTTTGCAGCATTCTCCTGAGCCGTCTTAACGGTAGAGACACCAAAATCAGTTGCAGCATACACATAAGCAATTGTTTTTGGCTTATACGCTTTTACTGCGTCCATTAAAACTTTGGAATAAACATTCGCGGGAGCGTTGAGGCGAAAAACGTTTTTGTAACCCTTCATCGTAATTTCCTCTTTTGCGGCGGCAGGTACGAGCAGTGGAACCTGATATTGGTCGGCTCTTGATGCTACAACGTTAGCAGCGCCTGACGTGTAAGGACCAACAACGCCGATAACACCGTCGCGAGTCACCAGCTTTTCATAAGCTGCAAGTGCGTTTTTCGGGTCACCACCATCGTCCTCTTTAATCACCTCAACCTGAATACCTTTTGCTCTTAAATCCTCAACAGCCATTGCTGCACCGTTAGTAAGATTCTCGCCAATCTGCGCCTCTTTACCCGTAATTGAGTTGATAAAACCAACTTTAAGCGGAGCTGCTTGTACAACCAGTGGTAAGACCATCAGGGTTCCGGCAACTGTTGATACGAATGTTCTTTTCATGTGCTGTTGTCTCCTTTTTGTGTTGACGTTCAAATGAGAAAGCCTCTACAAGGGTTTAGTTATGGAAATTCAAGGAAGGCGTAGAATAACTAAAATATACAATTGTTAAACACAATAATGCAAATAAGAAAACATATAAGCGCGTATTAATAGCGCACTTTACTAATAAATAACGTCGCAAGATGAAGCAGCGCAACGCTGCTCAAATCCAAAAACGCCTCAGTCAATTTATTAATTCTTGTTCATCGTCCAGACGCTGTTATGCCAAGCAATAATCTCCTTCAACAACGGCGTGATATTGAAGGCTTCCTTTCTTTACACTCTGAAGAGATGGTTGTTGCTTTCTGCCTGCTGAATTTTTTATTGAAAAATGTACTTTGCTGAAAAGGTGGTGCAATGCGGCATCATATTTATTACGTCAACAATTGAAGGAGAATCAACATTATGGAGGCGAAAGAGAGAGTGCTTGAGGTATTGAAACAGCAGGGTGAGCCTTTGAATGCGGGCAAAATTACTGAACTCAGCGGGCTGGATCGGAAAGAGGTGGATAAGGCGATGAAAGTGCTGAAGGATGAAGGGGCGATTGTGTCGCCAAAGCGCTGCTTCTGGGAACCGAAACCGTAGTTGCTGGATGTTGTTCTAACGGAACAATTTTATACCAAGAGAGACAGCGCACAAGATTGAAGGAGCTTTGGCTACAACCTTTAATCTTGTGCGCTGTTTGACGTTGTAATGCAAACGCGGACAATCGGCACAATGGTGCCCAATGGCATTAATTGCGTCTGCCGCCATCGTCATGGCGACCGCCATCTGGACCGGGACGATTGTCGTTACCTGGATTGCGCTGGTCTTGATTGCGCTGGTTCTGAGGCGGTATATCATTCCAGCGATCTTGCATGCGTTGCGGAGCACGATTGCCATGCGGCTCAAAACGATTATCCCGATTATCTACCCGCTGGCGGCGGCGATCGTCCCAATCATAGCGACCATCGTAACGGCGATCGTGCCGGCGATATTCAACATCGCGCGACCGTCTGATGTCCACCAAGCTATGACGACCGATGGCGTAGGGCAATCTGCCGTCGCGCACAACAACCCACGGACCTCGATAATCGCCAGAACCGTACCAGGTACCATTGTGAAAAGTGTAGTAAGCGTTGCCAAAAAAGATAATGTCGTAGGGTGAGTCAATCGCCATGGCAAAGCCCATATCGGGCAGCGGCATAAAACGCGGGCGCGTTTCAATCACCATTGGCGGAGGTGGTGCAGGATTGCCGACACCAATATGAATAGTCAACTCGGCTGTTGCATCAGCCGCAGGATTTCCGAGCAGGGCTCCTGCAATTCCCGCTATAAGCCACAATTTTTTAGTCATATAATTTCTCCACTCTTGGTTAGTTACAATCGTTTCACAATAGTTGGTTTGACGCGCTTTATGCCTGATTCCAGCGCAGTGCACGCTGCAAACCGGAATGTCGGGCGGTTTTTTTCTGCACGGAGGCGCAAAATAGCGCTTCATCTGCCCATATTTCAACACTTTTTTTAGCGCGGGTTATACCGGTATAGATGAGTTCGCGGGTGAGAAGATCGCTCTCAACCGGCGGCAGAAGCATCAGTACGCGCTCAAATTCCGATCCCTGGCTTTTGTGGATAGTCATGGCGTACGCGGTTTCATGCGCGGGAAGCCGTTCGGGCGGAATGGTGCGCACACTGCCGTCGGGCATCGGGAAAGAGGCTCTCAGCTCACCGCCATGTTCGGGATCGTGGAAAAGAATGCCCGTATCGCCATTAAAGAGTCGCATGGTGTAGTCGTTGACGGTAATAAGAATCGGTCGTCCGACATAGAAGATGCTTGAGGGTGCAATCAAACCCGCACGGGCAAGAATCTGCTCGCTCATGGTGTTGAGTCCGGTAACGCCGTAAGCGCCCTCACGCAGGGCACAGAGTATGCGGAAGCGGTCGAAGTGCTCCAGCGCTTCGGCGGAGGTTTGCGCTTGCAAATAGCGCTGATAACCATCAACAACTGTTGATGCAAGCGCACTCCGCAGCATATCCGGAGCTGGAGTGCGCTGCCAGAGCAAGGTGCCGGCAGGGTGGTTTTTGAGCAGCTTCAGCGCGTCGCGCTCTCGGCCGGCATTAACGGCGTGGCTGATATCAGCAATACCGCTGCCTTGCTGAAAGCGGTAATTTTTTTCAAGCACAACAAGCGAGCTTGCAAGTGAGCTGGAAAGTGGCGATGCTGCACTCCCTTCTTCGGCAGCACTGCAAATATCGCCAAGAACGGCGCCAGCCTCCACCGATGAGAGCTGATCTTTATCGCCCAAAAGAATGAGGCGGGCACTTGGCTTGATCGCCTCCACCAGAGCGCTCATCAACGGCAACGCAACCATTGAGGCTTCGTCGATAATAACGGTGTCGAACGGAAGCGGATTCGCTGCTGAATGACGGAAGCGGGTTGAGCCGGAGATGCTGCCGAGAAGCCGCTGGATGGTGACAACATCATCAGGAATGGCAGCTTTTACCTCATCAGAACAGTTCAGCGTCTGGCGAATATCGTTAACCGATTGCTTCAGGCGGGCAGCAGCTTTGCCGGTCGGCGCAGCCATGGCGATGCGTTGCCTTGTGCCACCATCAAGCTCCAGCAGCAGCGCGAGAATGCGCACAACCGTTGAGGTTTTGCCGGTTCCCGGTCCGCCGGAGATAACGCAAAAGTTGCGATGGAGCGCAACTTTTGCCGCTTGCCGCTGACGCTCATCAGCGCTTGCCGGAAAGAGGCGTACAATAGCATCATTCGCGCGAGCTTCGTCAACCGCATCTCTTGTTGCCGATGCTTGTTGCAAAAGCCGTTGGGCAAGGTCGTGCTCGTAGCGCCAATAGCGGTAGAGATAGAGGCGCCCTTCGCTATCGAGCACCAGCGGACGGAGATGCTGCCCGGGCGCGGTGACCACATCGGCGTTTGTGAGCAGCTCATGTAACTCCGCAACGTTGGGCAACGTGAACTCTGTTCCATTTACGTTGATTGTTCGCCCTGCAATATCGTGCAGATTAAGGCAGATATTCCCCGAGGCCATGCTGTTGCTTGCGAGTGAAACGACAAGCTGGAATATCTCGCTCACGTTTCCCGCCAGTTTGGGGTATTGAGCACATTGGCGACAGATAAATGCTGCAAAATGGCGGTCTATTGCCCGTTCTTGAAACTCAATGCTCATGGATAACTCCTCCCTCTTCGACAAGAATAGTGCTCAACGCTTCAATCAGCGCTTCGGATGGACGATCGCGGAAAAAGCCGCGCTCTTCGCCGTGCTCGCGGCTTGCACCACGCAAAAAAACGTAGATGATGCCGCCAAAGTGTGTGCTGTATCGGTAATTTTTTACTCGCAATGCAAGGTAGCGGTTAAGTGCAACAGTGTAGAGCAGATATTGCAATGGATAGAGATGCTGCTGCATTGCCTGCACCATGGCAGTTTGGTTGTAGTCGTCGGGCGAGTTGCCGAGATGGTTCGATTTCCAATCGAGCAGATAATAACGTCCACCAGCTTCAAACACCATATCCATAAAACCCATCACCACGCCCTTAACTGGTTTGAAACTGAGCACTTCGGCGAGCTGGGCAAGGTCAATACCATTCGGCAAAAGCGCGTGACGTTTGAGAAGTTCGCCCAGTCGGGCTGAGTTGATGAACTTGAGCGGAAAGAAAAACTCCAGCTCTGCGCTCCAGCTTTCAGGTTTGAGCGTGCCAAGCGTAAACGTGCCATCGGGCGACGCAAGTGGCGTTTTGAGAACGTTTTGTACCATTGCGGTAATATGCGGCTCCCACTCCGGTTTGTAGTTGTAGCGTGCCAAACCTTGCGTCACCAGCTCACGAATTGCCTCGTCGGAGGGTGAGGTAAAGTTGAGCTTTTCAAAAATGCCGTGCATGAAAATACCCGCCTGCGCACCTTTGGGGAAGGTGAAAATGCTCTCCCCATTTGCGATGTTGGTGGGCGGTCGAACGGATGTGCGCGGCTCATCGCGGTCGGGCAGCTCGGCGCTTTGCGGCTGATGCGCTGCATCGTGGCGGCTGAAGGAGGTGAAACTGGAGACGTGCCAGCTTATGTCAATATCGCCCTTGAAGATGCGGAGTACGGGTTCACTGGCGTGAATTGCTGCCGGACGCTGGAGTGTGGCAACATCGTCCACTGCTGAACGTTGCATCTGGCGAAAACCGATGGTGCCGTTGGAGCTGTTCGCCAGCGATTGCAGCTCTTCAGCCATTGCGGTGGCGGTGACGGCGCTCATTTCACCCTCAAGCGCAAGCGCCTGATTGCTCGCCTGCCGCACCTCATCGGAGGCATGAAAAAGGTAATTTAAGGATGATTTCCCTTCGCTGATTTTGGTGCTGAAGAGGTAGCAGCGATACTTTGCGCGAGTGAGTGCGACGTAGAGCAGGCGCAGGCTCTCGGCAAGTAACTCCTTTGCGGCAAAGGCGTTGTGCTGCTCCATCTCCGGCGAACCGAAATCGCGGACAATGCGCCCGGCATTGTTGTGGAAGGTGACAACATCGTTGCGCAGACGCTTGCGTTCGTACCAGAGGAATGGGCAGAAGACAACGGGATATTCCAGCCCTTTGCTGATATGGACGGTAACAATTTTCACGGCAGCCTCATCGGTTTCTAAGCGAATTTGATGCTCTTCAACGCCTTCATGCTCATCCACCGCGCCAATTCGTTCGCTGAACCACGCCAGCAGCGCCTCCATGCCGATACCGCGCTCATGCTCTTCGTTGTGCAGCAGCTCAAAACAGTGCAGCACGTTGGTGAGCTTGCGTTCACCTGAAGCGTCGGGCGCCGCAAGCAGCCGACCACGCACGTTTTCCTTTGCCATTAATTCGCGACTCATCACCATAACACCACGCGCTTGCCAGAGTTCGTGGTAGGCGCGGAAGCTTCGCAACTGCTCCGTCCAGCGCTCCTCATTATCGAGCAACTCGGCAATATCGTTACCCGACCTGCCAAGCATTGCGGTAATCAGCGCTGCCCGCACCTTCGGCTCATGCGCCGGATCGGCGAGCGCGGAGAGGAGCGTGCGCACCTCATCAGCCTCAAGCGTTGCAAAAATGCTGGTGTCGCTACGCATAACGCCCGCAACGCCGCACTCGCTCAGCGCATGGAGCACAATCGCTGCCTGCCGATGTGTACGCACAATCACCGCAATATCGCCCGCGGTGAGCGGCTTGCCACCGACAAGGCTTTGACCGCTTTGCAGCAGACGCACAATTTCAGCCGCCACAGCTTTTGCGGCAAAGGTGTTCGCGCCCTCCACCGTCAACGTGCCATTTTTTGCATCACTCGAATCCATAAAGCAGAGCTGCATCGGCGCTTCGTTGCTGAACGACGGACTCAACTCCTCCACCGGCTTACCCGATATGAGCGGATGATAGTGAATATCATCGTACACAAAGGGGCGCTTGGCGTTGTTGAACAGCGTATTGAACGCCGCAAGCAGCGACGGAGCGGAGCGCCAATTGTGCGTCAAGGTGAAGCGCCGCTCGCCCTGCACCTCACGGGCAGCTTGCATATAGGCGAAAATATCCGCCCCACGAAAGCTGTAGATCGCCTGCTTGGGATCGCCAATGAGAAAAAGCGGCAAACCAGAACCAGCATAGATTAAGCGGAAAATCTCGTACTGCACAGGATCGGTATCCTGAAACTCATCAATCAGCGCCGCCCGATACTTGTCGCGAAGCAGTACCGCAAGGCGACTGCCAGCCTCTGGCGAGAGCAAAGCGTGGTAGAGATCGTTCAGCAAATCGTCGAAAAAGCGCACATTACTCGCACGTTTGCGGAGCGGAAGCTGCTGCTGATAAAAGTGCACCAGCTCTGACTTCAGGGCAAGAAAACGCTGCTGCACCGCATCATGCAGAAGCTGGCAACTGCCGAACAGCGGATGCTCAGGCGAAGGCTTTTTCGCTTTGGTAAGGGCGATGATTTCGCTGATGGTGAACTTTTTAAAATCGGCAAAGAGATCGTAAGGATTACCGCCCGCCACCAACACATCCATAGCAGCAAAAAGCGGTTCAATCAAGTCGGCGCGATAGCTCTCTTGCGACCGTTTCAGCGCGTTGTCATTCGTGAGAAGCTCGATGATTGCAGCACGGTTTTCCTGCCAGATTGCAGAGGTGTCGGCATACGCTGCGCGGCATTCGTTGTCAATCGCTGCACAATCCTTGTCGGTGATGTCGGGGATGATATCAATGTTGATGCCAGTGCCGGCATGGAGGCTTTGCAAAAACGCCATCAACGTCTCGGGCGATTGCTTATGGCGCACCATCAGCGTAAGCAGCGGCGCGGACTCGCAGAAAAAGTGGGTTCGCCAGAAATCATCCACAATGTTGCGAAGCAGCTCGCTTTGATCCGTTACCAGCTCGGTATCGTAGAGCGAACCGCTCTCAAAGGCGTGATCCTGCAGCGCGCGCAATGCAAAGCCGTGAATGGTAAAAATTGCAGCCGTATCAAACGCACCAAGCGCCCGCTCAAGCAAATCGCGAACACGAAGCAGATCGCCATCAAGCGCACGCTCATAAAGGGCTAAAAGGAAGTCGTCCGTTGTCGCACGCCCCTCCATCACCTCAAGCGCCTCACGAAGACGCCGCCTTATACGCGCCCGAAGCTCCTGCGTTGCTGCCTCCGTGTAAGTCACCACAAGAATCTGCTCCGGCAACAACTCCTGCTCAATCAGCAGGCGCAAGTAAAGCGAAGCAATGGCATAGGTCTTTCCTGTGCCAGCACTCGCCTCAATGAGGTTGATACCGGATAGTTCGACCGCGATGTGGTTGAGGTGGTGCATTATCTGGTGTTCAGCATCAATGCCATCGTTCATAGTGTTTATTCACAAAAAAGTGAAAACTTGATAATGTTATTCTCATGTTTTAAGCAAAAACAACTCTAAAAACAAGAATGAAATCTCAATTGACAATGTTCAACAGGTAATTATTTTACTGAACGTTAAACAGAACTGACGTTTTCAACGAACAGTCATCATCCATCATCAACCATCCAACATCAAAAAAATGCACTGGCTTTACCTCATCATCGCTATTTTGCTTGAAGTTTCTGGCACAACCTGCATGAAACTCTCTGATGGATTCAGCAAACTTGTTCCAACGATTTTTGTCTTTATTTTCTATGGGTTGAGCTTTACCTTTGTTTCATTCGCGCTCAAGGTGCTTCCTGTTGCTGTAACCTACGCCATCTGGTCGGGCTTGGGAACTGCTGCAATAACAATTATTGGGGTACTCTGGTTCGGCGAACAGCTTAACGCTATTAAACTTATCTCCCTTCTGCTGATTATTATCGGCGTTGCGGGATTGCATTTCGGTCAGGAACAGCTTCGTTAAACTATGAAACAACTGCATAATCCTCGTTATAAAAAAATTGTTGTCAAGGTTGGCACCAATGTTATTACCGGCAAAAATGGTGCCCTTGATATGGCGGTGCTCGGAAGCCTTACGGCGCAAATTGCGGTGTTGCAGCAGCAAGGCGTTCAGGTGATTCTCGTCTCGTCGGGGGCGGTTGGTGCCGGGCGCTCAATTGTAAAGCTGTCGGAGCCTCTGCCGCCGGTTGCTGCGCGGCAGGTGCTTTCGTCAACTGGGCAGATCAAGCTTATCAGTACGTATAATACGCTATTTGAAGAGCATCAGCAGATTATTGCTCAGATTCTTGTAACCAAAAGCGACTTCAGCGACAGGCTGCACTATCTCAATATGAAAACGTGCTTTACCTCGCTGTTGCAGCAGAACATTCTTCCGATTGTGAATGAAAATGATGCTGTTTCGGTGACGGAGCTGATGTTTACGGACAATGATGAACTCTCCGGTCTTATCGCTTCGATGATGGATGTTGATGGCTACATTATTTTGTCGCATGTGGATGGTTTGTTCGATATGAAGGCGGGCGATGGCAGCATTATTCCCGTGATTGATCCCTCAATGAAACATTTCCACCAGTATATCAGTCCAGGAAAATCGGAGTTTGGCAGAGGCGGTATGCTGACCAAATGCCACATTGCGCACAAGCTTTCGCGGCTCGGCATTACCGTCCATATTGCGAATGGTCGCACGCCCGATATTCTGCTTTCGCTGCTTGGTGGTGAACAAACCGGCACCACTTTTCTGCCGCAAAAGCCAACGCATGGACCGAAACGGTGGATTGCCACGAGCGAAGGAATGGAGAAGGGCGCTGTAACGGTAAATCAGGGCGCTGTAACGGCGCTGATGGCTGGTGAACGTGCCAACAGCCTGCTGCCGGTGGGCGTTGTTTCGGTAGATAGCAGCTTTATGAAGGGCGATATTATCAAAATCTGCTCGATTGATGGCACAGTGATCGGCTACGGCATGGCGCAGTGCAGCTCCGAAAAAACGCTCTCAATTATGGGGCAGAACAATCAGAAGCCTCTCGTTCATTACGATTATTTATTTATTACGTAACTGTCTAAATTAGGATTTATAGGATGAGAGGATTTGCGGGATTTTTGGTTTGTCATTCCCGCGAAAGCGGGAATCCAGTAAGTAAAATTCAGGCTTGTGCAGGGGTTCCTTGCGGGATGTAGATGAGGAATAGATTAATGAGTTAATACAAGCGTTGTGGCTCATTGTGGTTTCTAATGAAGCTCAAAAAGGGCTGAGGTTTGAGCTTGAATGATGAAACGTATGCGCTTAAAAATTGATGATTATGATGGATTCAAATGGAACTGTGAGATTGCGTTGATGAAATTTTGTAATTTTATTGATCGTCATTCCCGCGAATGCGGGAATCCAGATTTGGTGATTTAGTATTTTTTATGATGATGATAATGCCTTTGTATAAAAATTATTGTTCTTATCCCTCAAATTAGGAGGTATAAAATAATAACTATACACAAACGTTGGCGGTAATTAAAACGCGCATTGTGCAAGAACAATGAAACAAATTAAATCAATATCAATAGAGAATGTAAAAGGAATAAGTAAGGAAAAGTTTGACCTTTTTCTTGCACCTAATATGCCCAATTTTCTTGTAGCGCCCAATGGATTTGGGAAAAGCTCTTTTGCAACTGGATTAAACTCATTAAATCGAGATAGACTAAAACTTTCAGATGAAAATTACCACGAAAAGATATCGACGAATGACCCAATGATTGAATTTGAAGTGGTTAATAATGATAATTCTGTTTCTTCTCTTATAGCGACTAAAGACCAAAATGATATTAAAAAAGTCTTTGATGTTTTTGTAATTAATAATCAATTAAAACCTGACGCAAACTATAGAAATATTCATGGAAAACCTATTACAAGTCCTAGTCTAGAAGTTGCAGATATTTACATTTTTGAAGACATTCCTGAAAAAGTCTCTTTTAACTATACAGTGACTGCATTTAGAAATACTATTGCAGATACCAAGCGAATTTGGTTTGATATTACAGATTACCTAGATAATCAGTTATTAATAACTAAGTTATCGGAACTGGATATAATAGAAAAGTGTAAACTTAAAAAGGAGAAAAGTCAAATTGAGAGATTTATAAATATAGTAAAGTCACTTAATGTTACAACAGAAAATATTCTGTCAGAAATAAACTCTACGCATATTAATATAATAGATTCGGAACATTTAAACTCAATTCTAGATGTTATAGAGAAATATGGGAGATGTTCCAGAGGTGAAGCTCTAATTATAGCAATCCAAATAGAGTGTCTTTATAATGCAGATAAAGAGCAATTTATTAAAATTGTTAAGTATTATAAATATTGTATTGCTACGAAAAATGCAATCGGTATTTTTAAGTCATTTCAAACTAAATGGAAAGGAATTGAACCTAAGGAAATCAATATTTATAAAAAGAAAAATGGTAAACGTGAATTAGTAAAAAAACATTTTGGAATTCAATTTCCAAGAGCTACTGATATTTCTAATGGAGAAAGAGATGTTGTGTCGTTTGTGGCTATGCTTTTGAAAGCTCGTTATCAATTTGGGAGAAAACCTTTTTTATTGGTGATTGACGAAGTTTTTGATTACTTAGATGATGCAAATTTATTAGCTGTTCAGTTTTATATTAATCAATTCATTGAATACTATAAAGGTAAAAGTTTAGCCTTCTTTCCAATAATATTGACACATCTTAATCCTCATTACTTTAAGAATTATTTTTTTTCAAACCAGAAAGTTCATTACCTAAATAAATGGAAAGGGAGTGTAAATAGAAAGATTGAAAATATTGTAATATCAAGGAATAACACATTAGACAGCTCTTATGCAGATAACATTAGTGGGTATTTTCTACATTACAATCCAAAAAACATCGATTTGAAAACCGAAATGGAAAATGAGTTCACGGCACAAAGTTTAGGTGCATTGAACCACACATTACATAAATCATATGATTTTATTACCGAATGCAATACATCTTTGGAAAACTATGTAAAAGGGAAAAGGAATTATGACCCTTTAGCAGTTTGTATATCACTTCGAATAAAAATGGAAAAATATGTTTATGGCAGACTTTCAAGTTCAATATTACAAAATGAATTTATACAAACTAAAATGACAGTTAATAAACTCAACTTTGCACGAGATAATGATAACGTTGAGATACCAGAGGTATTTTATCTTTTGGGTACTTTGCATAATGAGATACTTCATATTCGAAGAAATCATGATAATTCAAGTCCAATCTATTTAAAACTAAATAATAGTACAATTAGAAAAATGATTAAAGAAGTGACAAAATAACTACCGCCAACACATGGTATAGTGCATGCGAGTTTCAGCGGTTTGCGAGCGTTTGTGACTCGTGAAAAAGGTTTGTGTAAATTGATAGGGAATAGCTTCGTAATCCCGCACGACACCATACCGTCATCCGTTATTTCTATATGCAATAAAATCCAACAACTAATATCCTAAATTGTGTAGCATACGAAGCAAAGAAAAGTAAATATGGATAAAACTAAACATACAATCATAAACGGAGATAGCCGACAAATGAATGAACTTCAAGATGAAAGTGTTCATTTGATTGTTACATCTCCACCATATTGGCAACTAAAAGATTACGGAATTGAAAATCAAATTGGATTTCATGATGATTATGGAACCTATATAAATCATCTCAATCTTACATGGCAAGAATGTTACCGTGTATTGCATAAAGGGTGCAGACTTTGCATCAATATCGGCGACCAATTTGCACGTTCCACCTATTATGGACGATATAAAATTATTCCTATTCATAGTGAAATCATCAAATTTTGTGAAATAATTGGCTTTGATTTTATGGGTCAAATTATCTGGCAAAAAACAACAACAATGAATACATCGGGTGGGGCTAGTATTATGGGAAGTTACCCAAATCCAAGAAATGGAATTGTAAAATTAGACTTTGAATATATTTTATTGTTTAAAAAACAAGGGACATCACCAAAACCAACAAAAGAACAGAAAGATAATTCGATAATGACTAATGAAGAATGGAATACCTATTTTAATGGTCATTGGTATTTTTCAGGAGCAAAGCAAGATAAACATTTAGCAATGTTTCCCGAAGAATTGCCTCGCCGCTTAATAAAAATGTTCTCTTTTCCTGGTGAAACTGTTTTTGACCCATTTATGGGAAGTGGAACAACTGCCTTAGCAGCACGTAATCTCAACAGAAATTCAATTGGCTATGAAATAAATCCACAGTTTATTCCAATTATTAAAAATAAAATCGGGATGGATGATGTTTTTATGAAAGTGGAAACTTCAGCAATAAAACAACCTGAAATTACAATTGATTTTAACGAATGTGTTAATAGGTTACCGTATCAGTTTATTGATACTCACAAATTAGATAAGAAAATTGATGTTAAGAAAATTCAATATGGCTCAAAGATAGATGCTGAAAGCACAGGTAAACGTGAAGATTTTTTTTCAGTCAAAGAAATAATTAGCCCTGAATTGTTAAAGTTAAACAATGGGCTTATTGTTAGACTAATAGGTATAAAGCAAAACCCAAAAATAAATGGACTGGCAACAAATTTTCTATTTAATAAAGTGCGGGGAAAAAAGGTTTTTTTAAGATATGATGAAATAAAGCATGATAAAGAAAATAACTTAATGGTTTATCTCTATTTAGAAAATAAAACATTCATTAATGCACATTTGCTTAAAGAAAATTTAGTTTTGGTAGATAATTCCATTGATTTTAAATACAAGTCAAAATTTAATTCATTAACTAATGCTTAGAAAAGAAGCAAAAAAATACTCCTTAGAATTTGGAAAAATAGAAGGAACATATGCATTAAGTAATGGTCAAATTCTCACTGTTATTGTAGGTCAAATGGGAC
>CAIQSY010000126.1 GCA_903874585.1 uncultured Chlorobiaceae bacterium
AACAGGATGCACGCAAAAACAGGTGAAGCAGACTCAACAAGCAACAACCAAACCTCGAATTATAAGCCTTGCGCCGAGTCTTACGGAGATGATTTTTGCCATAGGCGCGGGCGATCAGCTTGTCGGCAGAACCAGTGCCTGCGACTGGCCGGCTGAAGCTGAAAAAGTGCCGATCGTCGGAGCTTTTGGCAGACCATCGCTTGAACTGCTGGCATCAATTAATCCCGATATTGTGGTTGATGTTGAGCTGGCGGATGAGGAGATGGGCAAGAAAATATCGGCACTTGGCATTAAGCGTGAAACCGTGCCATGTACCTCGCCTGATGACGTTCCTGCAGTGTTGCGTAAACTTGGCCAACTCACCGGTCATACGCGAGAGGCCGACAGCTTGGCGCTGACCATCAGCAACGGTCTGGCAAACTTTAAGAGTCAGGGTGAGAAAATTACCAAAAGGAAGAAGGTCTATCTTGAAATTTGGGATGACCCTTTCTGGACTGGCGGCAAAGGAAGTTATACCTCTGCACTGATAGCTTACGCGGGCGGTCAGAATATCGGCGATGCCGTTGAAAAAGAGTATTTTGAGATTTCGCAAGAGTGGGTAATTCAGCAAAACCCTGACGTTATTGCCTGCATGTACATGGCACGTTCCG
Source organism: uncultured Chlorobiaceae bacterium (assembly GCA_903874585.1). Classification (GTDB taxonomy): domain Bacteria; phylum Bacteroidota; class Chlorobiia; order Chlorobiales; family Chlorobiaceae; genus Chlorobium. The sequence continues at coordinate 651 of CAIQSY010000126.1, forward strand.
CCTCAGTTGCCGATCAGGTGAAGAGTCGCCCAGGCTGGAACACCATTGCGGCAGTAAAAAATAACCACGTGTACGACAACTTTGAAAACAGCCTGTTTCTTCGTCCAGGTCCGAGAGTGCTTGAAGGTATTGCGCAAATGCGGAAGCTTCTTCAAAGGTAATGAGCAGTTGAAAACAAATACCGTACTGCAAATGAAAGATGCAGGGATTGAATTTAAAACAATTTAAGTATAGGCGAATATGAATGAGGAATTTATTAAAGAGCTTATAAACAAGGGTGAAACAAGCAGTACTCAGTTTAAACTAAATATCAGCAACGAGCTAAGTGTAGCTCAGGAAATGGTTGCTTTTGCGAACACTAAGGGAGGAACAATTCTCATTGGTGTCAATGATAAAACATGGGAAATAATTGGGCTTACTGATGATGATATGAGAAGATTAACCAATTTGCTGGTAAATGCTTCGAGCGAACACATAAAACCACCACTACTTATTGAAACTGAAACTATTATTGTAAATGCTAAAAAGGTAATAGCTGTTGTCGTGCCCGAAGGAAATGATAAACCCTATAAAGACAAAGATGGAATTATTTTTTTGAAAAATGGGGCAAACAAACGCAAAGTTATTAATAACGAAGAGATTTTAAGACTATTAAGTAAAGGGCACCTCTAAAAATAGACTTTTGAAATGTTAGTTTGATCTAAGACAAAACCAAGAGATCATGCACAATCTAGAAAATTTTTGTTCTTTGATATATTTTTTGTGTAAAAGGGAGCGATCAGCACCTCTTGGACGTAGTTATCCCAGAACAAATTAGAGGATATAAATTTTCTTTTTCAACTGGATGCAGCGCATCATGTTGTAGGTGAGGTTCATGATACCAATTTTAGCAGCAGCACG
>CAIQSY010000127.1 GCA_903874585.1 uncultured Chlorobiaceae bacterium
AATTTTTGCGGCAGATCGCTGACCAGCAGATGTGGTACCGATGTTTTCTGTGAGCGATTGAGCATACCCGATTCCGACAGCAGCTCGCTGGTTCTCAGCGCCACAGCTTCTGCGGAATCAATAATCCGAATGGCACTGCCAACTGTTTCACCAATCACCTGGCGAAGAATTGGATAGTGCGTGCAACCTAAAACAAGAGTATCAATACCCTTATTGCGAAAGCCGGCAAGATAATGCTCGGCAATAAGTTGTGTTGCTGGGTGAGTGATAAAGCCCTCTTCTGCCAGCGGCACAAAAAGTGGGCACGCCTGCGACACTACCTCAATATCGGGATTAAGCATATTAATGGCACAAGCATAAGCGTTGGAGCATACCGTCGCCTGTGTGCCAATAACGCCAATACGGTTGTTTTTGGTCATCTCAACGGCAAGACTCGCACCAGATTTGAGCACCCCTATCACAGGAATATTGCCGCACGACTTTTCCACCACATCCAAGGCGAGTGCAGAGACGGTATTGCAGGCAACAATAATCATCTTCGGTTGATGTCGCATCAGAATAGCCGTATCATCAGCCGCATATTTGCGAATGGTAATCTGCGATTTAGGACCATAAGGTACCCTTGCGGTATCGCCAAAATAGATCAGTCGCTCAAAAGGAAGCGCTGCCTGTATAGCTTTAACAACGGTAAGACCTCCAATACCGGAGTCAAAAATACCAATAGGGCTCTCTGTATTCACTTGACCGTTGATAATTGATAATTAACAATTAACAGGTTACAATGATTTCATTGTCCACCGTTCCATTGCCCATTATCTATTTATGAAACTATACGTTAAAGCGAAAAACAATGACATCGCCATCTTTAACAATGTACTCTTTTCCCTCTGAGCGAAGTTTGCCAGCTACTTTGACCTTCTGCTCCGAACCGAGCTCAATAAGATCGCGATAGTGCATCACTTCAGCCCGAATAAAGCCTTTTTCAAAATCAGAGTGAATGGCGCCAGCCGCTTCTGGTGCAGCAGCACCTTTGCGAATTGTCCAGGCATGAACCTCTTTTTCGCCTGCAGTAAAGTAGGTTTGCAGCCCAAGCAGTTCATACGCGCTCTTGATAAGTCGGTCAAGCCCAGAGCTGTGCAACCCGAGACTTTCAAGAAATTCAGGACGCTCCTCTTCGGGAAGTTCCGCAATTTCAGCCTCAGTTTTTGCACTGATGATGATCATTTTCGCGCCATGTTCGGCGGCAATTTCAGCAACTTTCCGGGTGTGCATATTACCGTCGGGCAGGTCGTTTTCAGCCACATTGGCTGCAAAGAGAATTGGTTTGGATGAGAGCAGGAAAAACTGTCGCGCAATTTCGCGCTCTTCCGGGGTTTCAAGAATCTTACGAACAGGCGTTCCGTCACTGAGCGCACTGATAATTTTCTCAGCAACATCAACCTGATGCTGCAGCTCTTTCTCCTTTCTGACATTTTTTCTCAACCGATCCATCCGGCGTTCCATGCTGTCGAGGTCAGCAAGCATCAACTCAGTCTCAATGGTAGCAATATCATCAGCAGGATCAATATGGCCGGCAACGTGAATAATATTATCGTCATCAAAACAGCGCACAACGTGCACAATAGCATCAACTTCGCGAATGTGCGAAAGAAACTGGTTGCCAAGTCCTTCGCCCTTACTGGCACCTTTAACCAGTCCAGCAATATCGACAATTTCAATGGTCGTTGGCACCAGCGTTGGCGTTTTTACCACATCGGCAATCTGTTGCATACGATCATCGGGAACAAATACAGTGCCGACGTTTGGCTCTATAGTACAAAATGGATAGTTGGCAGCTTCTGCCTGTTTTGCCGTAATGGCATTGAAAAGCGTTGATTTTCCGACGTTTGGAAGGCCGACAATGCCGCAGCGAAGTGACATAAATAAAGGGGTTATTGCATGAATAGCTTTATTAAAATAATGGTTTTAACATGTAACCAATATGTTTGGAAAAAGCAAATAATTTTTATAAAATACAGAACGAATTTGCATATAAATTTACACGTCTTTCAAGAACACAGAAAATCGGGATTAAGCGTATCATTATTGCCATTGACGGGCCGGCTGCATCTGGAAAAAGCACAACCGCACGGAGAGTAGCACTGCGCCTTGGTTATACGTATATCGACACTGGTGCCATGTATCGGGCAGTAACTCTTAAAGCTCTTCTTGCAGGAGTGCTTGATGATGTAAGGCGCGAACCTGAGCATATTGCTGTGTTACTTCAAAATATTACCATTCACTTTGAGGGTGATTCTGTTTTTCTTGATGGTCAGGATGTTACTGCTGCCATCAGGGATAATCGTGTCAGCCGCGAAGTAAGTTTTATCAGTTCGCTCAAACCCGTGCGCGATACACTGATGCAGATGCAGCAGGCACTTGGTCAGCAAGGTTCGGTTGTTATGGATGGTCGCGATATAGGAACCGTTGTTTTTCCTGATGCTGAGCTGAAAATCTTTCTTGTGGCGGATGCCCGCGAAAGGGCGAAACGCCGATATGCCGAGCTGATTGCAAAATCTCCGAAAGGCAGTACTTTGCCCGATATTGAGCAGCTTGAAGAGGAGATAAAGCAGCGTGATCGTGATGATGAAGAGCGTCAACATGCGCCGTTGAAGAAACATCCCGATGCCCACGAAATTGATACATCGCAGTTAACCATTGAGCAGCAAGTTGAGATGGTTTACTCACTTGCCTTGCAGACAAGCGGGAATGTAAAGCTATAGATTATATCATATTGTACAATTGTTCTTTTCTCATGTTTTTTATTAACCACAAAACCGCAAGCCGAAATCTCTCGCGGCATGCAGGCTAACTATCAAGAGAGGAAGGAAAAAATTTAATGGCAGAAGCATTTACACAAGCGACCGAAAAAAAGGTCAAAGAGAGACCAGCAAGAAAAAAGCTCAAATTTTTTGCGCAGTACGAGCCCGCCGAACTTTCAGCGATGGAGAAGCTGTATTCAAGCACGCTCAATGAAATTACTGAAGATGAGATTATCAAGGGCAGAATTGTTTCGATATCCAACAAAGATGTTACCATTGATGTCGGCTTCAAGTCGGAGGGTATTGTCTCCCTGCTTGAATTCAGAGCCGAAGATGAAGTTCAAGTAGGCGACGATGTTGAAGTCTATCTTGAAAACATCGAAGACAAGATGGGGCAGCTCATTCTTTCAAAGAAGAAGGCTGACGTTCTGAGAATCTGGGATAGAATCTATGATTCAATCGAGAACGATACCATCATCAATGGAAAAATTATCAATCGCGTCAAGGGTGGCATGACCGTATCGCTTTCTGGCGTTGAGGCGTTCCTTCCCGGTTCACAGATTGATGTTAAACCTGTTCGTGATTTCGATGCTCTTGTTGGTCAAACTATGGACTTCAGGGTTGTCAAAATCAATCCCGTTACTCAGAATATTGTTGTCAGTCATAAAGTTATTCTCGAAGAGGCTTATGCCGCCCGTCGTGAAGAGATGCTTGCCAACATCAAAGTTGGTATGGTGCTCGAAGGTACAGTCAAGAACATCACCGACTTTGGTATTTTTGTCGATCTTGGCGGTCTTGATGGTCTTGTGCATATCACCGATATTACTTGGGGCAGAATCAACCATCCTTCAGAGGTTGTTGATCTTGACCAGCCAATCAAGGTGGTTGTTGTCGGCTTCGACGAGAACACCAAGAGAGTCTCGCTTGGCATGAAGCAGCTCGAGTCCCATCCATGGGAAAATATAGAGATCAAGTACCCGGTCAGCTCAAAAGCTCCAGGTCGCGTAGTCTCTATTACCGATTACGGCGCATTTATCGAAATCGAGAAAGGCATCGAAGGTCTGGTTCACATTTCAGAGATGAGCTGGACGCAGCATATCAAACATCCAGGTCAGTTTGTCACGCTTGGTCAGGAGGTTGAGTGTGTCATCCTCAATATTGATAAGGATCACACCAAGCTATCGCTCTCCATGAAGCGTGTTAACGAAGATCCATGGATTGCGCTCTCTGAAAAATATATCGAGCATTCACTGCACAATGGTACGGTCAGCAATATCACCGATTTTGGTGTTTTTGTTGAGCTTGAGCCCGGTGTTGATGGTCTTGTTCACATCTCCGATCTGTCGTGGACTAAGAAAATTCGCCATCCAAGCGAACTGGTCAAAAAGAATCAGGAGCTTGAAGTTAAGGTGCTGAAGTTTGATGTTCATGCCCGCCGTATTGCGCTTGGTCACAAGCAGATCAATCCGGATCCATGGGATGAGTTCGAGCAGAAGTATGCCGTAGGCGCGGAAACTCCAGGCGAGGTTTCACAGCTCATTGAAAAGGGTGTGATTGTGATTCTGCCTGGTGATGTTGATGGTTTTGTGCCGGTATCTCACCTGCTTCAGGGCGGAGTGAAAGATATCAACTCGTCGTTCAAAATGGGTGATGAGCTTCCTCTTCGCGTCATTGAGTTTGACAAAGAGAACAAGCGTATCATTCTTTCAGCTCTTGAATATTTCAAGGACAAGAACAAGGAGGAGATTGAAGCATACCTTGCAGCTCATCCAAATGAGAAAAAAGAGATTGAAGCCGCAACAGCCGAGCTTGAACCTCCAGTCAAGTCTTCAGATAAAAAAAGCAGCGAAAACGCCTGAGTATCTGTTTGATTTTTGTACACACAAAAGCCTTTCCTGTTTTGCAGGGAAGGCTTTTGTCGTTACAGGCAGATACCCCTCTTTCCATTTTTCCTGACTTCCATCATCAACTGAAGTTTTCACTGGCATTGAGGAAATCGTGTTCAATTGGATGTTTTGTAACAGTGTTCAATTATTTTTTCTCGAAAGTCTTGGTTGTTTGTACTTTTTTTTTACACTATTTCGTGTGTTACTAAGTACCGTTAGTTTTTCCTTTTTATTTCTCTAACAACAAACAAGGAGACCAAAACAGATGAAGAAAAAATTATTGTTACCACTGCTGCTCGCTGGCGGTTTATGCTCAACACCAGCATTTGCTGAAACCTATGTCAGTGGCTCAGTTGGGCTTGGCATGATGGGCAAATCTGATGCATCAAGTGCAGCAGGCACACAAAAAGATGCGATTGAATACAAAGCTGGTGTTCCATTTGGAGTAGCTCTTGGCTATAAAGCTAACGAGTACCGTGCTGAAGTTGCTGTTGGATATCAGTCAAATAGTGTTGATAAGTCATGGAATGGAACCACTATGGCTACCGCTACTGATACAGATGTAACAACACTTTCAGTTATGGCTAATGGTTATCGTGACTTTGCTATCAAAGATTCAGGCGTTTCACCTTATGTGATGGCTGGTGTTGGTATGGCAAGCATTAAAGCTAAAGATGCGACAACGACTATGATTGATAAAAGTGTTTTTGCTTGGCAGTTAGGCACTGGTGTTGGTCTCAAAGCTTCTGACAAGGTAGTCGTTGATCTTGGTCTCCGTTATTTTAAGCCATCGAATGTTAAAGATGGCGGCACAGAAATTACTTGCTCCAGCATGAACGTTTTGGCTGGTGTACGGTACAGCTTCTAAGCTTTTCTTGCGTTACCGACAACTTTTTCTCAGTAAGCCGGCAGTAACAATGTACTGTCGGCTTTTTTTATGCGTATTGATTTTTCTCTTATTCCTTTTTTCCTCTCATAGCTTGCCGGTTATCAATCCTGTCCATCATGTAATATCTTGAACCATGATTCGCTTGATGGTTTGATTTCATGATTTCTCGTATTTATTTACAACGTAATCATGGAATCAAATCAATTCTATGAATCATGGTTCAGACATATTTTACTTCGGCTCGTAATTCAGCACCGTAGCGAGCCATTTCTCGGTCTCTTGAACGCTCATTCCTTTCCGTTCAGCGTAATCCTCAACCTGATCTTTCCCGATTTTGCCCAGCATAAAGTACTTTGCTGCCGGATGGGCAAAATAAAGTCCGCTAACTGATGCTGCCGGGTTCATGGCGAACGACTCTGTCAGCGTTATGCCGGTGTTCGTTTCAGCGTTCAGCAGGGTGAAGAGAGCAGCTTTTTCACTGTGATCAGGGCAGGCAGGATAGCCTGGAGCTGGTCGGATGCCTTGGTATTGTTCGTCAAGCAGCTCATCGATATGTAACTCTGGACGAGCAGGGTGGCAGGCGCACTGCTTGTCGCTTTGTTCACACTGAGAATCTTCATACCCCCAGAGCTCCTTGCGCACCCGATCGTGCAGCATTTCGGCAAAGGCTTCAGCAAGGCGGTCGGCTAAAGCTTGCGTCATAATGCGGTTGTAGTCGTCGTGCTCGTCGCTGAACTGTTTGAGCAGCGTTTCGATGCCGAGTCCTGTGGTGACAGCAAAGCCGCCGATGTAGTCCTGAGCACCTGATTCGGACGATGCAATATAGTCCGCCAGCGCAAGGTTTGGTTCACCGGCGCTCTTCTCCTGCTGCTGGCGGAGCGTGTGGAGCGTCATCAGCACAGCCGTGCGGTTCTCGTCGGCATACACTTCAATATCATCGCCTTTACTGTTTGCAGGGAAAATTGCAGCAACACCTTTTACACCGAGCAGCTTCTGCTTCTCAATGCGGTCAAGCAGCACGTTGGCATCTTCATAAAGTTTTTTCGCCTCTTTGCCGTATTTCGCATCGTCGAGAATCTGCGGATAACGTCCGTGCATCTCCCACGTCATAAAGAGTGGCGTCCAGTCAATGTAGGGGCGCAGCTCTCCGACAGTCACATTTTCCAGCAGCGTTATGCCGGGCGTCAGTGGTTTGTAAACCGTTGGTTGCAGTGAGGCGCGGTTTTTGCGTGCATCGGCAAGAGGGAGATATTTTTTCGATGCGTTGTTGGAAGCGTGGCTCTCTCTCAACGCTGCTTGTTCAGCTTTCAGCGCGGTTATGTAATCAGGGCTGAGGGATGGATTGAGCAGGCTGTTGACCACCGGAACGCTCCGTGAGGCATCGAGCACCTGAACGACCGTACCAGAATAGACCGGCGCAATTTTTACGGCGGTGTGCATTCGTGATGTTGTGGCGCCACCAATCAGCAGCGGAATCTTCATGCCAAGTCGCTCCATTTCGCTGGCAACATGCACCATTTCATCAAGCGATGGGGTGATAAGGCCGCTGAGGCCAAGGAGATCAGCCTTTTCGCGCTCGACCGCTTCAAGAATTTTTTCGCAGGGCATCATGACGCCGATATCAACAACATCGTAATTATTGCAGGCAAGCACAACCGCGACAATATTTTTGCCAATATCGTGGACGTCGCCCTTGACCGTTGCCAGCAGTACCTTGGCGGCAGCACGGGTATCCTTGTTCTTCGCCTTCTCTGCTGCGATGTAGGGCAGAAGGCAGGCGACCGAACGCTTCATCACGCGGGCACTCTTGACCACCTGAGGCAGGAACATCTTGCCCACGGCAAAGAGGTCGCCGATGGCGTTCATGCCATCCATCAGCGGCCCCTCAATAACCTGAAGCGGGCTTGGGTAGAGCTGGCGTGCCTCTTCTGTATCCTCTTCGATAAATTCGACAATCCCCTTGATCAACGCGTGGCGCAGCCGCTCTTCAACCGGAGCGTTCCTCCATTCCGCAGCTTTCGCCTCAATTTTTTCTCCGCCAGTGGCGATCGTCTCTGCAAAGCTGACAAGCCGTTCCGTTGCGTCAGGGCGACGGTTGAGCAGCACATCCTCAACCCGCACCAGCAATTCCGGTTCAATGTCTTCATAGATGGCAAGCTGTCCGGCATTGACGATGCCCATGTCGAGCCCCGCACGAATGGCGTGGTAGAGGAATGCTGCGTGCATGGATTCCCGTACCGTTTCGTTGCCACGGAAAGAGAAGGAGACGTTGCTGATACCGCCGGAGACCTTAGCATAAGGGAGATTCTCCTTGATCCAGCGGACGGACTCAATGAAGTCAACCGCGTAATTGTTGTGCTCTTCAATGCCGGTGGCAACAGTCAAAACGTTGGGATCAAAAATAATATCCTCTGGAGGGAAGCCAACCTCTTGCGTGAGAATATCATAAGCGCGTTTGCAGATTTCAATGCGGCGCTGATAGTTGTCCGCCTGTCCCTGTTCGTCAAAAGCCATCACAACGGTGGCCGCGCCGTACTGCAACACTTTACGGGCTCTCTCTTTGAAAAGCTCCTCACCCTCTTTCAAGCTGATGGAGTTGACAATGCTTTTGCCCTGCACGCATTGCAAACCCTGCTCAATCACCGACCATTTCGAGCTGTCGATCATCACCGGCACGCGAGAGATTTCAGGTTCAGAGGCGATGAGGTTGAGGAACTCTTTCATCACCTTCTCGGAGTCGAGCATTCCTTCATCAACGTTGACGTCAATCACCTGTGCGCCACTCTCCACTTGCTGGCGGGCAATGGAGAGTGCTTCGTCGTAGTTACCCTCCTTGATAAGACGAGCGAATTTTTTCGATCCGGTGACGTTCGTGCGTTCGCCGATGTTGATGAAGCCTGTTGTGTGGTTGACAAAGAGTGGCTCAAGGCCGGAGAGTTGCAATTCATGCTTTTTAGCAGGACGCTGCCGTGGCGGAATGTTTTTCACCGCTTCTGCAATTGCCTTGATATGCTGTGGAGTGGTGCCGCAGCATCCTCCAACGATATTGACAAATCCTGAGGTGGCGAAGTCGGCAATCTGGGCGGCCATGTACTCAGGGGAGTCGTCATATTCGCCAAATTCGTTGGGTAGTCCAGCGTTGGGATAGACGCTCACATAACGTTCAGCAATGCCCGCCATTGCCGCAATGAAGGGGCGCATCTGCTTTGAGCCAAGCGCACAGTTCAGGCCAATGGAGAGCAGGTCAGGCAGATGAGCAATTGATGTCCAGAAAGCCTCGGTGGTCTGGCCGGAGAGGGTGCGTCCGCTTGCATCCACCACCGTGCCGGAGACCATCACCGGCACACGCCAGCCGGTACGCTCAAAAAACTCTTCAATGGCAAAAAGAGCGGCCTTGCAGTTCAGAGTGTCGAATACCGTTTCAACGAGCAGCAGATCAACTCCACCCTCTTTCAATCCATCAAGCTGAACAAGATAGTTATCAACAACCTCACGGAAGGTCACCGCGCGATAACCAGGACGGTTGACATCAGGCGAAAGCGAGAGAGTTTTGTTGGTAGGACCAATTGAGCCTGCCACAAAGCGAGGTTTGTCGGGAGTTTTTGCGGTATAGTCATTCGCGGCGCGACGTGCGAGATGGGCGGCAGCAACGTTCAGCTCACGCACCAGCTCAACGGCGTTATAATCCGCCTGAGAAATTGGGTTGGCGTTGAACGTGTTGGTTTCGATAATATCCGAGCCAGCCTCAAGAAAGTCGCAATGGAGGTCGTAGATTATCTCCGGTTGCGTCAATACAAGCATATCATTGTTTCCAAGAAGCGGATGTGAGTGCCCGGCAAAGCGTGCGCCGCGGTAATCCTCTTCCTTTAATTTGTGGCGCTGAATCATGGTGCCCATTGCACCGTCGAGCACAAGAATGCGCCCTTCAAGCAGGCTTAAAAAGGTCTCCTTCATTCGTCTCTTCTTTGTTAAGGCGTGGTGGAAATTAAAAAACAGGAATATACAGATAACGGCTTTGGCAATTACTCTTTTTCGGGAGCCGTTGGCACTCTTTTTTCAAGCCATGAGTGGATCAGCTCAATACCCTCATCTGCAATCTGGTGCGCTATCGGATATTCGCGGTAGGTGAAATCATTCACGTGCTGTTGCAGCCACTCGTTAGCCGCACGCCCTTTGGCAATCGGCAGAATATCGTCATAGATGCCGTGCATGACGAGAAAGGGGAGTTTGCGCAGAGCGGGTTTGGTTGTTTCATCAGGCATTGCTTTTTCAGGCAACTGCCCCGAACAGGCAATCACACCGTGCAG
>CAIQSY010000128.1 GCA_903874585.1 uncultured Chlorobiaceae bacterium
AGCCTCCAGCGTTGGCGCGGTTAGAAGCGCTTCTCCCCACGCTTCTAACTGTTGTTCGGAAGCCCTCCTCAACTGGTCTGATGCCCACTCGGGCAAAACACCAAAGCGGCGTTCAAGCAGCCTTCTCAGAAACCGAGATTCGCCTTCTACTCGGCCTTCTACTCGGCCTTCTACTCGGCCTTCTACTCGGCCTTCTACTCGGCCTTCTACTCGACCTCTGGCTATGCCTTTAGCTATGCCAATTCTTTCTACGCTTGTTATGTATTGCACTTTTTTGCTCTCCTCTATTGTTTCAAGTTCTTGCCAAACTTGGGTGTTTAACCATTCTGGCAGTTGCATTAGCCAATCGACGACACTGAATAAGTCGATGACGCGTTGTTTGTTCCAGTGCCGTTGATACAGGAGTTTTACCAGACGCAGTTTTGCTTCATACCGTTCCTGATGCTGCTTTCGCGTTTGCTGGGTCAGGATGTGTGCCACCGTGATCAATCCAAACGCATTATCCGATGCCAGAAGGTCATCGACTTTCTCTACATAATCGGTCAGCTTGGCAACCGGAAATTCTAAGGTATGGCGACAGCCCAGTATAGTAAAGCCATACGAGGTTGGTTTCCAGTTTTTGTGCTCGTCGGCAAGCACGGCCAAACTTGCTACAGGTCTTTTGTATCGATCGAAGAGACGGTTGTTGTACACAAACATCCGTTCAGCAAATTCAGCTTGCTTGGTGCCTTGTACTTCAAGGTGAATATAGATCCAGCTTTCGCCGCCATTGAGCACACTTACCCTGACAAGCCGATCAACGAAGCGTGTTCCCAATTCTGCATCCTGCACCACTGCTCGCAGCTCCTGGTCGAGAAAGACGTGTTCTTTTGACCAATCAATTTCTGCTGAAGCATCAGGGAAATAAAACGCCATAAACTCTGGGAAATACCGTTCAATGACCTCTTTCCATGGGCTGTCGTATTGATCGTTCGTGGTATCGCTCTTTGGCATGTTATTCAGGCAAGATCAATTTCGGGACACCCAATAGCTTTCATGTCAAGCCATGATCAGTCTCCGTATTTTTAAATATATATGGAATGACAGCAAAAACAAAATACTTTAAATTCACAACTTTAAAAAAAGCAACGAATACAAGAGAGGGGAAATGAGATTCAGCGCGGAGAGAAAATGAGTAAGGAATCACAAGGGCAGCCACGCGGAGTTAATAAAGGCCAAACAACACTCAACAACCTGAATGCTCACAAAATATAGCAGACTGGGAACGCCGGAGCCCCAGCTCTGCAGAAAAAGAGGAGAATATGCCGAGTTGGAGCTCGGCGATCCCCTTATGTGTTAATATAGATGTCACCGATGCCGTAGAGGTTGGCGGGCATAACGCTGCGGTAATCAGTGCCATATTGGCGGTTATAGCTTTCGCAGAGTTTAATGCCTGCAATTTTGCCTATGGCGTAGGGTTCGTTGGTTGGTTCAAGTGGAGCGGTGAGAAGAGCTGATTCTTGCATGGGCTGTGGAGCCTGTTTGGGATAGATACAGCTTGAGCCGAGAAAGAGGCAATTTTTGAACACCTGCACGCCACGCTTCGTGGATAATGTTTGCCTCAATCATCATGAATTCTGCCGGATAGGTGTTGTTGGCATGGATGCCTCCCACTTTGGCCGCTGCCAAGCAAGCCCTTTGGTCTGAAGATTCCGGAAAATAGCTGATCCTGCCATGCCTCAATGACCTGCTATGTAGATTTTATGTAACACTGATAACCCTGCAGCCTCTTTTTTACGTATTTAATAATACATGAAACATCACCATGAGAATTAATCTATATGAGTTCACGTCGAAAAGTCGCAAAATGATCGAATTCTCAACAAAACACTGAAATCAAAAAAACTGCTTAATTTTACTCAAATTTTTTACGATAAGAGCTCCGATTCCACCCACACTATTGCGGCGAAGTGCTTGATAATCCTCGACACTTTTACGCATAATCCTATATACAGAACCATTGCTCTCACCACCCAACCGCATCTTCACCAATAAACGGGGAATATAGAACGCTTTAATCTGACCTTGACCAAAGTAACGCAGAATAGCATCGTAATCTGCAGCAATTCGAAATCGAGTATCAAATCCACCCCATTGTTCAATAACTCTACGGCGTAAAAACAGGGACGGATGAGGCGGCATCCAGCCCCAGGAAAGTTTTTTTAAATCGAACTCGCCTGCATGCCAATATCTAATCACACGATGAATATCATTCTTAGCAACATATTCTATGTCACCATAAACAGCATCCACTGTTGGATCTGCAAAAGCCATTGCGACATCTGCAAGAACTTGCGAGTCAGCAAAAAAGTCATCAGAATGCATCATCCCAATAATTTCACCTGAAGCACGTGCAAATCCTTTATTAAGAGCATCATAAATACCGAGATCTGGCTCGCTCACCAGCACAGCGTTCGGAGAGAGACACGCATGCAAAATGTCCAGTGTTCCATCGGTAGATGCACCATCGATGACAACATGTTCAACATCATTATGAGTTTGTGACTGGACGCTTTCTACCGCTTGGGCAATACTTTCGACACGATTAAAAACCGCAGTGAGAACAGAAATTTTCAAGTTAGCTTGATTCCTAAAATTTTTCTTATTGACTGCTTAATATCAGCATTGTGCCCCAACATGTATCTCTTCACCTCAGCTATCTTGACATCAACCAGATAACGATACCAAAACCCTTGCAAAAAATGGAACGCTGTGCCAACATGACCATCAAGGAAACCTAACCGAATCACATAACGATATATAAAATAGATCAACGCCCGAAACCCACCAGGAAGCCTGATATAGACCTTTTCCTTCAGCCATCGCTTTATCCCTGCCTGTTTGCCTTTTTGAAGACTGGCAACACTATCAAAAGGCATGAATCCATATTCAAGATTCAATAGATCAACTGCCTCCCGACTTGCATAATTGTTATGCTTTTCAACCCACCAGCTCAGCGAGTTCAGGTTGTCGTCAATCATCTCACCGCTGAAATCAACCGTCTGACCAGAAACTTTTATATGTTCGTCCATCCAGCGATTTTCGCATTGTCCACGACCATAACGAAACAATCGCAACACGTGCACTGGAAAAATCCCACCATGAGAGATTAACTGCCCCTGAAAAGTCATGCGACGTCCCCAATACACACCATCGATTTCGATACCAACACCGAGCAGGCGAGACTGTATTTCAGCAACCAGTCTTGGTGTCAACACTTCGTCAGCATCAATACGCAACACCCAATCAGTATCAGCATCAAGTTTAGTTAACGCCCAATTGAACTGCGTGGCATGGTTCACCCATTCATGCTGAATTACCCGTGCGCCATACGCTTGAGCAATGTCCAGTGTAGAATCGGTAGAAAAACAATCCACCACAACTATATCGGCACTTACCCCCTTTAGACTTTCGATGCAACGAGCCAGATGCAGTTCCTCATTGAATGTCAGAATTATGGCAACAAGTTTCATGGTTTTCTTGCTATGGCGATCATCGATTTTGCCAATACAGGTATCCTTCCAACTCGCTTAAAACGAATATCGATGAATCCAGCTTCAGATAATAAACGACCGAGAGTATCTACTGACCAGAATTTAATATGACCATGATCCCACAAAACAGTAAAATGAGAATCCATTTTTCCAGTAACAGCCAACGCTAAATTCTTCCAATAACCATGGTAAGGTGTAGAAACGATGGCTGTGCCTCCCGGCTCAAGCAAGCTGAAAAGCGTGGCAGCATATTTTCTGGGAAAATAAACATGCTCGACCACCTCAAGGCTCGTAACCACAGGAAATTGGCCAAAGCGTTCAACCAGATTGTCATAAGCTGATCCCTCAAAAAGTTTTAAGCGCGGATATTGGGCGTTAGCTTGGGCAATACCTTCTACGGATGGGTCAACACCCGTCACGTCCCAACCTTTCTGCGCTAAAACGTTGGCCACACTACCGTTGCCGCAGCCAAGTTCAAACAATTCCTTCCCCCCCCGAAAATCAACTCGGTTTCACGCAATAGCGCGGGTAACAGATAGCTGTGAGCATTGGTTAACTCAGCACTATCCCAGTGATAACCAGAAACATCCTCTTTACTCATCAATTTAGTCATCAAAATAACGTGATTTATATGCTACTGCCGGGTTACCCTTGGCCACCATCCATGGCGGTAAGTCACTAAACACTTTAGAGCACGCAGTAACAACGGCACCATCACCAATGGTAACCCCTGGACCAACAAACACATCTGCCGTTACCCATACCCTGTTACCAATTGTTATGGGTGCCGTTACCAAGGGCATTGAGGCCTTGGTGTAGTCGTGACTTGCAGTGCACAGAAAACTGTATTGGCTAACCGTAGTGTTCGCACCAATACGGATCTTATCCACACAATAACAGTCAACGTTTTCACTTAGACAGGAGTGGGCGCCCATTTCCAAGTTCCAAGGAGCCCAGATACGGGCGGATGGATAAGGATGAACTGCCTTACCCAGCTTGGCTCCAAAAAGCCTTAGTAAAAAGCAGCGCCATGGGTGAAAAATGCGTGGAGTTGGACGGTAAAGCATTAACCAAACAACTTGCCACATTATGCGAGCAAGTTTGTTGCCCAAAGTAAGATGTTTTTTACGAAGTGATTGCTTCATTATTGGCATTCAATCGGTTTGAACACAAGCAGGCTTTGACCCCTGATCAAGAATCCAGCGATAAACATCGACAGTTTGCTTTGCAATGCCATCCCAGTCGTAACGCCGGACATATTCCCGCCCTCGTGCTCCCATTGCTGCGCGTTCAGCGTCGCTAAGTGTCATCGCTTGTCGAAGAGCTGCTACAAGAGGATCAACACCTATATCTATCCACCAGCCGCAGTCAAATGTTTCCAGATCAGCCCATGGTGTTCCGCGTGTTGTAATAACTGGCACTCCATAGGCCAATGCCTCTGCTACCACCACTCCAAAATTCTCGGAAAAAGTTGGCAACACAAAAAGATCGGCACTGCGATAAAGCTGACTTTTGGCCTCGCCATCCACGACGCCCACATATTCGACAGAGTTAGCCACACCAACCTGTTGCACACGCGATAATACCTCGGCCAAATGCCCATCTTCATCGGGACCAGCAATTTGCAATCGCCAGCCATCTGCACTAACCTTTGCCCAAGCCTCGATCAGGTTTAACAAGCCTTTTTTGCCCTGAACCCGTGACAAGAACAGCACGGTTCGCTGTTGCTTTGTGCCACACGCTGCCAATTGCTGCTGTTCATCGAACACTTGAAGGTGAACCCCATTAGGAATTATGGCGATAGGTTGTCGCAGCCCAAGCTCCCTCAAATTTTCGTACTCAGTGGTTGCTGTGGCGACCAATACTCGTGCTGTTTTCAAGTCATGCCATTGATACAACCCCATACCCAAGCGTTTTTTCCATGCCTTGTAATTCATTGCCCAAGGTTCGAGCATTCCACGGGGCTGGATTACCAATGGTGTATTAGTGAGTCGTGCCGCACTTGCCACCCAATGGTTACTGGGTAACCACACTCCGTGATCATGCAGAATTGCCGGCGGAGATTCAAGCAAATGTGCATGCAAAGCCTGCTTAAGTGGCAGATATAGTTTTAGCTCCAAAGGTAGGGTGGAAGCCACCATAATTCGGGCAACCTCAGGATTTGCCGAAGGCACTACTGGCTCGCCCACTCGGCACTGACAAAGCAGTGTTACTGTTATATCGGACAAACTTGCCAGCGAGTCGGTAAGGTGTGTTACGGTACGTGAGGGACCTCCTGAGGCGGGATGAAGACCAGCAACGACATGAGCTACAACTATTTTATTAATATTCATTAGGGTACCGACGACAAAGAATCTCTGCCACCGCATTAACTACTGAACTCACAGTAATACCGAGAATACATTTATTTTGATGAACCGAACATACATCCAAGCTACATCCAAAGCAATCAATCTTATTGTAAAGAACCCGATGCCCAGCACCCAAAGGATACCACTCCCCTGGTTTATTGCGTGCTGAAAAAATTGCAACGACTGGGGTTACCACCGAAGCAGCCAAATGCATGGGACCACTATCATGACCGATAAATAAGGCAGCCTTGCCAAGCACAGCCGCACTGACACGAGGACTCA
Organism: uncultured Chlorobiaceae bacterium; assembly: GCA_903874585.1. Classification (GTDB taxonomy): domain Bacteria; phylum Bacteroidota; class Chlorobiia; order Chlorobiales; family Chlorobiaceae; genus Chlorobium. The sequence continues at coordinate 6,167 of CAIQSY010000128.1, forward strand.
GCTTACCACAAAGATTCAGCGTCACCTGCGGCCAATGGTTTGCCACACGTTGACAGCGATCAAACTCATCATGGGAACCAATAAACACGAGCCCATACTCCAGATAAAGAGTTGACAGTTGTCGCGTCAGTTCGACCCAGTTCTCCTCTCCCCAATCTTTGGCGGCAACTTTGGTACCAACACTCATTGCAAAGAACGGACGATCACACAGCACAGAAAGACACTCCCTCGCCTTACTGGTTTCTGCTGGCGTCAAAGCCAATTGTAAAGCATGAGAATCACTCAGGTTTATGGAACCAAACTGATCAATCAAACGCCCAAGTCGGTTGGCCTCATGTTCCCAAAGACCAGAAGCTTGATCATAACGACGGGATTGAGCATTTTTTGAGAATTTTAATCCAATGATTTGTTTGATGCCACAGGCTTTGAAGAACAGCCAATCCCTCAATAATTGGGTGAAAGAACGAGTTGGCATGAGATAAATCAACATTTGCACATGCAAAGCTCGTATTTTTGCTCTCATGCGCAAAAGTTCGTGCAAGCCTAATTGCCCAGCAGGGTATTCAAGATAACTGTCGGCGATACCGGTTCCATCTATTATCTGGGAAAGAGGAGACTCTTTTCCTGATGTGCTTACAGGGAAATTAGTTAGGATATGTATGTACGCCGTTCTGAATTGACGTTTGATCTGCCAAAGAGCGGGCAAGGCTATGCTTGTGTCACCGATGGAACCAATGCGAAAAATGAGCAAATTCATTTCTTTATGCCATATACAATAAAACTAACAACATATGCATATATACGAGCTGCGAGATATACCAAAAAATATATAAGTAACGTAGTGTATGCGCTCATTAGCCCATCAGCTAAACCACTTCTATACTTGAAAAATATTATACTCGCAATACACAGAATGGTCACGTTCAGATAGCTAGGACAAGTTTGACTGTCAATACCAGATTGAATAATGTTATCAAATATTGGAGTAATCAATCCCAGAATAAGCCCATATAATAATAAACCAAAAATTCCGAGAAATACTATCCCTTCGGCAGAAACGGTCAAGGCTCCAAATGGAGCAATAGTGGTAAAATCGTACATGCTCAATGAAGTTCCCTGTGTTAGCCAAGCTGAGACCGTTTTGCCGACGATCGGAATCGATTTTGAATAGAAGGCAATCCAAGATTCAAAGCCAAGAGGCTTCATGAAACTATCAAATATAAAATCACGGTAGGCTGCAAGACCAGTTGCACCAGACCCGATAAATTCACCGATTTGAGGAAGAAGTATATTTGCGCTAAAATCACTATAATTAAAAGCGAATTCCGAGGCATCCATTCTCGCCTTTAGTCGTAGTGAAAATTGAATTGAAAAAAGTGTTAGTACGCTCAAGCCAAAAATAAATAGATATGATAATTTCTTTTTGGTTGATAAGGTTTTGTCTAATAGTAAGAAATATAGAAGCAAAAATACCAAAGGAGCAAACATTTGACGTCGTCCAGCAATAAACATATCGAGCATTGCTGGTAGCGACATAATAATCAGTAGCATTGCTGTTTTTATATTTCTTGCAAAAAAATTTTTGATTGTGTAGAACCAAACTAGCGGAGCTAATGCAATCCCATAAAAATGGAATGGAGTAATCTGAACATCAGCATTACTGGTATATTGAGCTATTCGTGCCTGACCGCCGCCTTGGATTAAGCTAATTACACCAAAAGCCATCAGCAAAAAGCCTGATACGAAAGTAATGTAAGATTCGTTGATACGTGATGTTTTTATTGCTGGTCGCAAGCGTATAAAATTGCTAGACACAAAAAAACCAATGAGGAACATTAGAACAAAAATGATTATAGCTATTGTATAATCATCTATTAGTCCATCGTTGATTCCAGGAATCAGCCTCCTGAACAACTCATAGGTGTCGTTATTCGCATACTTGTATGCAATCAATACGGATATTTCATAAAATGAAATTAGAGTAAAAAAACTAGCAGAATAGTAATGCTTAGAATGCAATATTGTTGCAACAACAAACAGAGATAAAGCGATAAGTAACCAAAGCATGATCTTGATGTTTCAGGTTATTCCATCTGCAGGAATAGCCGCATAGCTAAAGCTAAAAAAAAAGTCCTGCTCAAGCTTAAGGGAGCGCAACTCTCTGAATATATCGGCATCGAGTTGCTGCAGTCTCTCAACAACAACACCGAGTTTTTTCTCACGAATAAAATTTCCCATTCCCGGTTTGTCCAGTGCCAGTACTGGTTTCCCTAAAGTAATGAACCGCCAGAATTTGCCAGACGATAACCCAATATTGCATTCATTGGAGTCTTCCTTGAGAGTAGTACCGTACCAGATCAGCCCCGCTTCCGCCGAAGCAACCGCTTCCAAATATTGCTGCTCTGGTAGGGTTTCCAGCGAAAGCAGTAAACGATGCTTCACAATGGATTCCGCATGTTTTTTCACAATGGATTCCGCATATCCTTGTACCGACCAGCCCCATAGCGCCAACGACCAATCTTCAGGCATAACTTCAAGCAACCGTGAAATAACGTCATCCGGCAGTTTTTTATGTTCGATAGCACCCGTATAGAGCAGAATCTTTTTGTTCTCTGACAGTCCGAATCGTTTATGCCAATAGCGCTGCTCATCAGGGATTGATTCCCTCATATAGGTATTAGGCACTAAATACTCATGTGAATTCAAGTTAGGAGAACCAAGTAGTTTATTAAGCTCACTCATACGCAGGGAATCCTGGCAAATAACCGTTTCACACTTGCAGTAATACTGTTTTTCCAGCGAATGATGGATAGCATAGAAACGCTGACCAGGATAACGCAACTCGATGTTGTGATAGATATAACGAGCAGTATAGAAAACGGGAAGAACGGCGCAGAGTTCCGCATCAATAGGTTCGTAAGCGATGATCACCTGAGGAGCCGTGGCGAGTACCTGCCGGATCAGTTGTACCATCTGCACAAAAAAGTTTCCCTGCCAGAAGGGAGTGTAGCGTCGGAATACATCTGGAACATCGGGTTCGGCCTGAGTGAGGATGTCAACGTGCCATCCGGCCTTCTTCCACATCCGGGCAGCATTGACCACCGTAGGATAGGTGGATATGGCTCTACCTTGGCGAAGCACCATGAGAACAATCCGCTCATTCATGCTGTTTTGCATAACAGAGCAGCTCTAACTACATCAACAACTGTTGTAACTTGTAGATCAGATAACGCCATACCACTCGGAATATATAATCCTTGGCGATAAAGCTGCTCAGCAACTGGATAACTTTCACCCTCAAAAAATCCCATCTTTCTCAACACAGGTTGTTGATGCATTGGATAAAAAAATGGACGTGTTCCAATTCCTTGCTGAGCTAATCTTTTCATAGCTTCTTCAGCATCCATACCTGTTGAATCATCGAACACCAAACCATAAACCCAATAAATATTATCAGCATACTCGGTTTTGGCCAAAGGCAATTGCACGCCATTCAAATCCTTGAGTATTTCGGTATACCGTGCTCCCATACGTCGTTTACGTTCAACAAACTCATCCAGCCTCTCTAATTGTGCCAACCCCAGCGCCGCTTGCATATTAGTCATACGCATATTCCAACCCAATCGCTCATGTACAAATCGCTTATGTGGCTGGAAACAAAGATTACGCAAACTGCGGCAAGTTTCGGCAAGATCATCATCATCCGTAAGAATCATACCGCCTTCGCCAGTGGTAATATGCTTGTTGGGATAGAAACTAAAGGTACTGATATCACCAAAGCTGCCACAGGAGCGACCCTTGTAAGTCTGACCGTGCATTTCTGCCGCATCTTCAATCACCTTTAAGCCATAGCGCTTCGCGATATCAAGTACCGGATCCACATCCACTGGCAATCCAAAAATATGCACGATCATGATGGCCTTGGTACGTGGAGTAATCTTGGCTTCAATTTGTGACACATCCATATTCCACGTTACAGGATCGCTATCCACTAATACTGGTGTTGCACCGCTACGGATAATTTGACCAATACATGAAATAATTGTAAACGTTGGCATTATTACCTCATCACCGGCCCCAATACCCAAGGCATCGACAGAAGCATCAAGAGCTGCCGTGCCATTACAAACAGCAATTCCATGCTTGCGATTCATCCGAATGGCAAATTTCTGCTCAAATTCTTTAACAAATGGTCCTTCAGATGAAATCCATCCACTTTCAATACATTCAAGTAGATATTTCTTTTCGTTACCATCAAGTAACGGCTCATTAACGGGAATGAAGTCGCCCATAAATCAGATTTTTTTTAATGTCACGCAAATTGCCCAAGTATCTTCGCCGGCAGTTTTTCCCGTCGTAAACTCCTCGGCTTCGATGCGTTTAAAGCCATGCGCTTCAGCCAAAAGATCAATTTCAGGCAGCGAAAAATGCCGCATAGGATGAGTTTCGATCAACGTTTGCAGCACATTCGTAGCCAAATCGTGAGCATAGATGGTATAGTGAACATCAACACGGTTTTCATTGGGATAGATTTCCGGTTCGGCGATACGCACTATTTCCACTTGCTCGTCAGCCATGCGCTTGACGCGTACGATTGGTCGCTGGGCATAGACGGCGGGACTATACCAAAAATCGAACACAAACAACCCGCCAGAAATAAGGTGCTCCGCTGCACGAGTGAAGACAGCGTGAAGATTTTTATTGCTCGTTTGATAGCTAACAACATGAAAAAGGGAAAGTACTGCATCATACTTTCTACCCATTTGAACAGTGCAAATATCACCTTGCTGGCAGGTAAATCCTTGCGTCGATTCCGCTTGAGCAACCATTTCAGCACTGCGTTCAATACCATGAATACGATACCCGTTGGCAGCCAGCAGGCAACCATGCTTGCCTGTGCCGGAACCGAATTCGAGGAGATCACCTTGCAAAATTCCATGGCGAGTAAGCAGCATCTGTATGTAGGCAGCTTCTCTTGCGTAGTCTTTATCACGGTAGAGAAGGTCGTAATACCTGCTGTAGGCAATGAATACCGAGTCAGAGGTGGTCATATATCAGAAATATCAGTCTTTGATGATTATTTGCTCGTCAGGCACTGGTTGGAAGCGGGTTTTATCTGCATCACCCGCATACGGACCCTGCTTAACCTCAATAATTTCACTGTTCTCCAGCATATCGAAGCCGTGCCCCCCGAAAGCCAATAAAATGACATCACCAGGATAGAGAATACGACTCTCGAGATAGTTCTGCTCATCGTCGTAGAAGTCAACACGGACTTTACCTGACTTAATAAAGAGTACTTCTTTGGTGAATTGTACTTCTCGAAGAACCGCATTGTGAACATGGGGGGCAATCACATAACCCTGCGGACGGTTCATGTATGCGAGTTGTTGAGAAAAATCGTCAGGGGTAAAGAACTTGATGCCATGCTCATGATAGCTCGTGCGCAACAAGGTAGCCAAGACCCGACCTGCATGGGTAATATTTTCAATCATGTTTTAGCCTTTTCAAAATATTTTGATTTGTGTACCCATACGCGAACCTCTATATCATCTCGATACATTTGCTGATGATAGACATAGCCTTCGTTGTAACCTTGCTTCATCTCATTTTGTGCATGCTTAGCATCTCTATCCATAGGAAATAAACCTTTAACTTGTCGCCAACCCCAACCTAAAATACGGCGAATAAGATTTCGCCTTATCTCATAAGCTTTTGAATCAAGATTGCGCAAAGTTGTATATGAATCAGACACTCCCTGATTAAAACCACGCTGGTGAAAATATTTAAAGGTCATTCGTTCTGGTGGCACTTTGTGATGCACTGAAGCTCCTGGATGAAAGACGCATTTCATCCCAGATTTTTCTACATATCTTGAAACATGAGTTTCACCATCACCACGAAAACGGATTAGCTCTTTCGGCATACCATCCGGATGAAAACCACCTGCCGTAAGCAAAACATCCTTACGAATAGCAAAATTACAACCCCACACCTGATATGGTGATATCGTTTTTGGGTTCTTTAAAAATTGTACAATACTAAGAGAAGGTATTGACTTATAACCACGCCAAGCTCGGCGCCCCCACATTTTAAGTAACCATTTGGGTGGTGTTGTGAGAAAAAGTGGATAGTTGTTGCCACCAACCATGGCAACATCTTCGTCAGAAAACGCTTCTTTGATGCTTATGAGCCAACTTGGTAAAGCTTCGATATCATCATCCGCAAAAACAAGAATATTTCCTTTAGCAGCAAACATTCCGCGGTGCCGTCCAACATGCAGACCAGGTTCGCACTCATAAAAATATCTAACATTACCTAATCTTGTCGAATACTGTTGTACAATGGCAGCAGTGTTGTCTGTTGAACCATTATCGATAACCAGTACTTCAAATTGGTCAAACGACAAGGTCTGCCGTAGCAGTGAGTCTAACGCAGAAGCCAGAAAATCAGCTCGGTTTCTTGAGGGGATGATAACAGAAATCAAGATATTTTAGAGACTGTGCCCCACCACATGTTGGGTAAATGATTATGACTGCTGACCAATGGTACCACATCTTCATGCACAACTCGCTTAACACCCTCTGCCCAACCATAGTCATGAAAAATCACTATAGATCCCTTCTTCAAGAATCTCTTATAAGCATCCCAATCTGCTTTCACACCTTCATAGGAGTGATCTCCATCAATGAACAAGACATCTAAATTCGGGGTAACTTCTTGTACCGTTTGGATAACATCAGTACTAAAGCCCCTGATAGGAACAATAAAATTCTTGTATTCTCTCGTATTGTCTTGAAACTCTGTCCAAGTATCCCTGTTACCCTCAGACATAGCATCGTTATTCCACGTGTCAATACAAATGACTTTTCCATTTCCAGATGCCTTTACTGCTGCACCAAAACAACAAGCGGAAGCACCAATATATGAACCAATTTCTGCAATCACTTTGTCGGACTTCGATAAAGAAAATAATTTATATTTCTCATAAATAGTTAAATGTGAAACTATATTGGTAATTCTATAAAAAAAATTTTGAAAAATAAATAAATATCCAACGAAGCTTTTTTGAATACCATAAGAATACAATGAACGAAGAACACTGACCACTTTTTTTAACATTGTAATCATATTGAGACTTTTGACATTGTTACCACAATAATGCCGGACTTGCCGATAGACTTTTCCCAATTGCAGCAAAAAGCAATCCGATCAATCTCCGATGCTAACCTTAATAGAATCTTATTGATTATCAC
>CAIQSY010000129.1 GCA_903874585.1 uncultured Chlorobiaceae bacterium
AACTCGCAATCATGGTTTTGGCGTAGTCATTCAAAGCACTTTGCTTAAACCCAATGCCCTGGTGAAAAATGCTCTCCCTGTGGCGACCAAAAATCAGATTCTCCTCTACCGTATAATCCGTAATAACAGCATGACGCAGGCGATCTTCCGGCGTGTGCGAAATACCCATCGCCGCAATTGCAGCAGGTTGTTTGCCAATCATTGAGTTTCCTTTATGCGTTACATGTCCCGAAAGATGTGTGCCATCAGGTAGCATTCCCCACAGCACCTGCAAGAGTTCACTCTGCCCATTGCCTTCAACACCGGCGATGCCATAAATCTCTCCCGCTCTCACCTGAAGCGACATGCCGCGCAATTTCTCCTCGCCCTTTGCTGAGCGATAGCTGAGGTTATTAATCGTGAGGATAATTTCACCCGGCGTTGCTGCAGGATTGTTGACGTTCAGCAGTACATTGCGCCCCACCATCATCTGAGCCAGCTCTGGTTTTGTAACCGACTTGGCTGGAAGCGTATCAATAATTTTACCTTGACGCATAACGCTTACCGTATCGGCAACAGCAAGCACTTCATCAAGTTTATGGGTAATAAGGATGATCGTTTTGCCCTTGTTGCGCAACGCCTGAAGTGTGGCAAAGAGCCGATCCGTCTCCGATGGTGTCAGCACAGCGGTTGGTTCATCAAACATCATAATCTCAGCCTGGCGAAACAGCAGCTTGAGAATCTCTACCCGCTGCTGTTCGCCAATGCTGAGGCTGCTGACAAGGGCATCAGGATCAACCGCCAATCCATACGCTTCGGCATCATGGCGAATGCGCTCTTTCGCGCTCTTCAGCGGCAGTCGTCGAAAAAGGCTGCATCCTTCATGCCCGAGTATGATATTTTCTGCAACCGACAGCTCAGGAATCAGCATAAAGTGCTGATGTACCATCCCGATACCAGCGGTTATTGCTTCTCGGGGCGACGTGAACCGAATGAGTTTTCCCTTTATGGAAATCTCTCCCGTGGTGGGCTGGTACATGCCGTAAATCATTTTCGTCAATGTGCTTTTGCCCGCACCATTTTCGCCCACCAGCGCATGAATCGTCCCCCCCTCCACAGCAAGCGAGATGTTGCTGTTTGCAGCAAAGGTTCCAAAGAGTTTTGAAACAGCGCTTAATTGAACAGCAATCGCCATAGCAGCATGATTTTCAATCAGTTATACCCAGCTTAACACCGTTTTGATGGATTCCTTGCCGTCAAGTGCCCGTCGGTACGCCAGCTCAAATTGCGAGACAGGAAACACGGCGGTGAAAAATTTTTCACTATCCAGTATGGTATTTTCCAGTAGCGCTGAAGCCGTTTTTAAATGCGACAGCGTGGTAATATTTGAGCTGATCATTGCAGGCTCTTTGTGCTGTATCAGGCGATAATCATACGCCATAACCTCATAATTTCCCATCAGCACTACCGTCGCCTGCTGCTTCATCAGCCGCACCGTTTTTTCAATCAGCAATATTCTGCCCGTTGTCTCAATAATAACGTCGTAGCAGTTATTGAATTCAGAGGTGAAATCATCAAGATCAAGGGCGATATGTTCCGCATGTGAGAGCTGCCCGCGAATGCCGAACGTCTCTACGGCATCAACATGCTCGTAGCCAAGCGAATGCAGATACTCCGACACCATCAACCCCACCGAACCGAGCCCAAGCACCAGAATCCGCGATGTTGGATTCAGCGATACTTTTTCGATAGCGCTCACCGCATAGGCAAGCAGGCCGATCAGCAAATCGCGATGAACGGGAGGTCGCCCTAACGCCACAACATGCTGGCGCGATGTAGGGATAATCTCCGCATGGCAGCCCGCATACGACTCGATTCCAGGCCAGCGATCAGCTTTGAACGCATACACAAAATCGCTAGGTTGCAGATCGGTAACGGCAGCTCCCGTCTCAAGAACTTGACCAATCGCCTCACTTCCGGGCATGAGCGGATACTTGAACACTCTGCTCGATACCGGCTTATTGGTCAGCAGCAGGCGATCAAAACCTGGAGTTATTGTGGTTGCAATGGTTTTAATCAGAACATCATCCGGCTGATCGGCATAGTATGCGGCACGCTGCAGTTTCATCTTATTCGCCTTTTGCAACACAATTGCCTGAGTTTCACCCTTCATGGTTATCGGTATCAGTTGTTTTGGAGAAGCTGTTAGACGCTGTTGTGAAAAAGTTTTTTTCAGCAATGAAGCACTGCTCTTTTGTTAGAATATGCAGAGAAGCTAACTTGCCACAATTTTCACCGCTTGAAGATAAACAGGGGAGAGAACTTTGTAAAGCTTTTGTTAACGCTGAAAAAGATCGACGAATGAAAGAACGAATGAAACTCATGCAGCAGGCAACACCCGTCGGCACCATTGCCATTGCCGAGAGTGATGGAGCTATCACACAGCTCTTTTTTTCCTGCGATACGCTCCCGCCAGATGCAGAGCTGGCTGAAACGGCGTTGCTTCACGAAGCGTTTCAGCAGTTGCAGGGTTATCTGCTTGGCAAGCGCCAAGAGTTTTCGCTGCCGCTTGCTCCAGCGGGAACGCCCTTTATGCAGAAGGTGTGGCAGTGTGTTGTAAACATCCCTTACGGCACAACCGCAAGCTATCAGGATGTTGCCATTGCCGTCGGCAATTCGCGTGCCGTGCGCGCCGTCGGGATGGCAAATCACCGTAATCCATTGCCCATCGTTATACCATGTCACCGCGTTATCGGCAGTGACGGTTCGCTTACCGGCTATCGAGGTGGATTGTCCTTAAAAATGAGGTTGCTTGAGCTTGAGCATCAACGTCTTGGCTCTGTTTATCTACGTATTCTGTAAAAGTCAACATTATGCTTCAGCCCTCATTTTGTCGATAAAAAGCATGGAATTCGTATTTTCATTCGCAAGTAAAAGTCTCACCAACTTCTATCATTACCTTACCTATGGACGCATTCTGGCTCTCTCTTGTCATGATTTTTCTTGCCGAGCTTGGCGACAAAACACAGCTTGTGGCGTTAACCCTGGCAACCTGTTACAATACCAGCGTTGTGCTGTGGGGAATTTTTTGGGCAACGCTTGCCATCCATGTGTTTTCTGCAGGAATTGGCTGGTTTATCGGGGATCAATTACCGCAGGATTGGATAAAATTTGTAGCGGGTGTCGCCTTTATTGCGTTCGGTTTCTGGACGCTTCGCGGCGATAGTCTCGACGATGATGATGAGAGTTGTAAAACCGGTATTAATCCCTTCTGGATCGTTTTTTCCACTTTTTTTATGGCTGAACTTGGTGATAAAACCATGCTTTCCACCATCACCTTAGCATCAACACAACCATTTATACCAGTCTGGCTTGGTTCTACCATTGGCATGGTTATTTCCGATGGACTTGCTATTGTTGTGGGAAAAATGCTGGGCTCCAAGTTGCCTGAAAATATGATCAAAATTGGAGCCGCCATCATTTTCTTCCTGTTTGGTCTCTTCAGCATGTATGAGGGAGGCGTGCATTTTCCGCTTTACTACTGGGGAATCGCTGGCGTTCTTATCGCCGTTCTTGGATATATTTTTCTTCGCAAACCTAAAGAATAAAATCTTTTATCGTTAAGCAGCATATCCTTTGCCCGGGGCTTTAATGCGCACGTAAATGGCCATAAGCATAACCAGCGCATTGATGGCACCAACAACCAGAAATGGCGCTTTCGGGCTCATGGAGTCGAAGAGTCTTCCGCCCACTGTAGTGATAATTAAAATTCCAATCGCGCCGCTGATATTGAACATTCCGATAATCGAACCGCGTTCAGCTTTTGGCGCCTCCTGTCCAATCAGCGATTGCGCTCCAAGAAACGAGCTTATCTGCCCAATGCCGAGCAGCACAAAAAAGATAATTGAGCCCGATTCGTGCGGGTTGCCGATAAGACCAAGCGAGAGATAGCCAGCACTTGCCAGCGCCATACAAACCATCAATGCCGTCACGCGGTTCCAGCGATCAATCAGCGGTCCGATAACGGGCGCCCAGAGCAGCGCTGCTGCCTGTGAAATAATGAAAATCATCATCCCTTTTTTCACTGCTTCGGCAGGCTCCATCCCTGCCGCAATGCCGGCAGTCGTGCCCCAGAGCGGTAGAAAAGTGCCGATAATGGATTGATCGCCACGTGCCACAAATGCCGCAGCGTAAGAGAGCAGAATCCTCGGATTTTTTGCGCAACTGATGCCGCTGGTTACCAGTGAACGCAACGGAGGACGATCCTCCTTACTCACCTCGGTTCCACCTTTAAGTCCAATTGCCACAATAACTGCCGATACCAGCGCCACACCAGCGATAGCAAAGTGCGTATAGCGTCCGGCGTCAACACCACTCAATCCTTGTGCCACAAGCTTTTGCGGCAATCCGCCAAAAAAGCTGTTCAGCGCTACAATACCGAGACCATTCAAAAAGCCTGTTATGGCAATCAGCTTGCCTCTTGATCGCTCAGCCGGATAGTCAATCATCACGGTTGAGAGTGCACCAGTCAGCGCAACAATTGCAAGCGCATAAATCATGCGATAAATTATCAGCTCATCTACTGATCCTGCAAGAGGGTAGAGCGCGTATGCAAGCGCCATCAGCAGAAATCCAGCACTGTACACCGCTTTTCGACCAATCCGATCCATCAGAACGCCCGCCGGAATAAAAAAGAGCAGTGTCACAACCTCAGTCCAAAAAACAAGATCACCGCTTATGGCACCTTGCTGTGACGTAGGAATTTTCAGATGTTCGTTAAGGATATACGCTTGCCCGATGGAGACAAAGGTGATCAGCCCAATCGAAAAAAATGCTGCATAAAGATAGGTCAGCGCATGATGTGGGAGAACCGAAGGGGCGAGAGTAACCGGTCCGAGAGAGTGCTGCGATTCGTTTTTGTTCATGGTCAAAAGTGTTGTTTCATGCCGGAATGAAAAATGTTCCGTCACAAATTTTTTTTGAAAGGAAAAAGTGCCGAATGCGTATTATATTAATGAGAAGCAAATTGCTTCGGTTTCAATCAGAAGGTCTCAATTAAAAAAATAAAGTAAATAAGTTATGAAAAAGAATTTTGTTGCTGGTCTTGTTTTCGCTTGTGTCTTAGGTTTTGCTGGTTCTTCTTTCGCTGCTGATGTAGCAGCTCCTGCAGCAGCAAAAGCTGAAGTAAAAGTTGAAAAGAAAGCTGAAAAGAAGGCTGTTAAGAAAGTGAAAAAAGCAAAGAAAGCTGAAGTAAAGAAAGAAGAAGCTGCAAAGTAAGTTTTCTTGCTTGTTGGTTCAGTTTTCATTTTGTTCTTCAGAAAAGCCCTTTTTTAGAAGGGCTTTTCTGCTTTTATCTACTTTTTTTCTAATTTGGAGGGGTTACTATGTTTGGATTGGGTGGACAAGAGTTGTTGCTTATCTTGTTTATTGTTCTGTTGTTTTTTGGTCCTTCAAAACTTCCTGAATTGGCTAAGGGGCTTGGCAGAGGAATGAGGGAGTTCAAGAAAGCACAGGCGGATTTGGAGCATGAATTCAACAAAGTAGTTGAGAGTTCTGATGTTAAAGATAATGCTGTAGCGACGAATAAGGATGTGCCAAAAGATGTTATCATCGGTGAAGGTATGGAAAAACCCATATCCGAGAGTTTGCCGAAAGAGAGTGAAAAAAGCATAAATACGCCTGTACCGGTTGCTTGATGTGCTGAGCTAACAACCTGCAAAGGCTGAAGCAAAAGCTCCTCAAGAAGCACAGAAAATTGAGAAGAAGACTGAAATAAAGACAAGACAAAGCTGCAAAATAAGCCACGTGTAATACAAGATCGTAACAACATTTACTGCAATTCTTGCGAAAAAGAAGTTCGTTTTATTGCCATTTTCTTTTCAGAGAAGCCCTTTTAATAAGGGCTTTTCTGGTTATATATATCCGTTATGTAGTTGTGGTTTTTTGCACTGCTCAACAGGGTTAATAAGGATATCAACATGAAAAACTCATTCAGTTGGCGGGTATTTATAAGCTTCGGTCTGTTTATTGCTTTTCTCATGATGCTGGTTTCAGGCGTTGTTCTCTATATCTCTCCTCCCGGCAGAGTTGCAAACTGGACAGATTGGCGAATGATCGGCCTGACCAAAACGGGATGGCAGAACCAGCATGTTATTTTCGGGTTTGCTTTTATCCTTCTCTCACTCTTCCATCTTTTTCTTATTAACTGGAAAGCCTTTCTCTCTTACCTCAAAGCGAAGAGCACTCAGGGGTTGAAAAGTCCTGTAGAATTGCTGAGTATAATAATGCTCTCGGCATTTTTTGGCATAGGTACCTCGATCGGCCTCCAGCCTTTTTCCGCCATTGTACAGTTTGGTAACGGGATTTCCAACTCTTGGGAACGCAAGAATACGAAGGCGCCAGTTCCTCATGCTGAGCTGATGACTCTTACGGAACTTGCGCAGCAACCCGGTCTTGGAGGTGATCCTGCAGCCTTAAAAATCAAGCTTGAACAGGCTGGTTTAAAAATGGGTTCACAACAACAGACTCTTGCTGAAATTGCAGTTGCACATAGCATGACAGCAGAACAAGTCTATAAGATTATGGCGCCGGCAGAGCAAGGGACGCGGAAACTGCAGGCAGATGGTTTTGGGAAAAAAACTTTGCAGCAAATCGCTGATGAAGCTGGGGTTTCCTCAACCTCACTCCAGCTTGCACTACGCCAGAAAGGGATTGAAGCAAAAACTGATACACCGCTCAAAGCGATTGCTGAACAGAACAACGTACCGATGAACGACTTGCGGCAAGTGCTTGAAGTGATGATCAGCCGGTAAATAGTAGAACAGATGAGTGTGGAGTGGCGCATGAAAAAAGAGAAGCCATCAGGGAAATGGGCGTTGTTGTTGCCTCCCAAATATTTTGGGGGATTGTTCTTTTCCCTGATGGTGATTTTTCTTGTTACGTCAATTTTTGAGTACCAATACCGCAAGCAGGAGCTGGAACATATCATGCGTGAAGAGGCGACGATGCTGATTCATGCATTGACTGAAGGGGCTGAAAATGCTATCTCTGGCTACAATGAGAATAGCTCATTGCTGATCGGAAGCCTCATTGATCAGCTCCACCTGCTGGATCGCATTGACAAAAAAACAGCGCTGACCTCTGCTGAGCTTACCGATATTGCTGGATCCGGCGATGGCTTATACCGCATCAATATTTTTGATCTTCATGGAAGACGGATTGCCTTCAACACCCCCTCCGACCATAAGCCAATGGATCAGCAATGTGATCCGAGAGATGAGTTAGAGGCAATATTTTCAGGTCAAACCAATTCTCTTGTTCTTGGTATCAGAGAGAGTAGCTCGCAACGAGGTCCGCGCTTGATTGCTGCCGTTGCAAGAAGCCGTGGTGGTGCGATTGCTGGCAATATCGATGCCTCAAAGCTGATTGCACTTCGTCGGCAACTCGGTGTAGGAAAGCTCATTCAGCGCATTGGAGCTGAAAAAACAGGCATTGATTATATCATCTGGCAGGATAGTTCTGCCATTCTTGCTGCAACGCCAAATGTCTCCGGTGCCGCTCCTCTGCTTTCCGACGCTTTTCTTGCTGCAGCGCTCACGGCGCATCATCCTGCAACCCGATTGACGACGTTCGATGGACGGAGTGTTTTCGAGGTTGTCAAGCCCTTCATTTACCAAGGCACTAATGTTGGTCTGTTTCGCGTTGGCCTTAAAACCGACCATTTCACCGTTGCTCTGGCAAAGTTGCGCAATCGCGTTATCATGTTGCTGGTTCTGGTGGGCTTTGGTGGACTCGTGATGTTCAATCTGGTGATGAGCCGCAGAAATGCCATGCTCATGAAAGGTGCCTGCGAGCGTGCACAGAGCTTCTCCTCAACCATTCTGGAGAGTATGGCTGATGCGGTGATTGCCATTAATGCAACTGCTGACATCATGTTGCTGAATGAAGCTGCTGAAAAGCTTTTCGCCCTCTCAGCCCGTGACGCTCTCAATAAACCGATTGCTCAACTTTTGCCTGATATTGCTGCGTTGCTGCACACGCTCATGCTTGAAAACAGAGCCGCGTTCAGTAAGGAGTTTGAGGCAGTTATCGGTGGCAAAAACCTGCTCCTCTCAGCTCATTACAGCCTCATCACCGGCCATAATGGCGACGAAGGAGCTTTGGTTGTTGTCCGCGATTTAAGTGAGCAGCGTGCCATGCAGAACATCATCAATCGTCAGGAGAAACTGACGGCGATGGGTG
>CAIQSY010000130.1 GCA_903874585.1 uncultured Chlorobiaceae bacterium
GGTCAAATCTTGTATGGTGATAGTGCTTATGTTGGTCAGGAAGAGATCATTGATGAGTGTCACATGACCAGCAAGATTCATGAAAAAGGCTATCGAAATAAACCACTAACCGATGATCAGAAAGCATCAAACCGTGAAAAATTAACAATCAGAGCAAGGGTTGAACACGCCTTTGGTTTTATGACGAACAGTATGGATGCGATGTTTGTCAATACCATCGGGATTTGGCGTGCTACTGCTAAAATTGGTATCATGAACCTCACCTACAACATGATGCGCTGTATCCAGTTGAACAAGAAAATTTATATTCTCTAATCTTCTCTGGGCTAACTATGTCCAAGAGGTGCTGATCGCTCTCTTTTACACAAAAAATATATCAAAGAACAAGAATTTTCTGGATCGTCAATGATCTTTTTGTTTCTCACCCGTTCAAACTAACATTTCAAAAGCCAATTTTTAGAGGTGCCCTAAAGATAATCTACTTAGAATCCGTCCAGGTCATGGATTGTCTCCAAAGTATTATGATCTATTGTTGGGTAGAAAAGTAAAGTGTGATGTGAAAATCGGAACACCTGTTACTTGGTAGATGATAAGGTAATAAAAAAAATTGGTTCTAAAAATTCGTTGTAGAGAAGCAGTGCACTTCTACAACGAATCAAAAGTTATAATATAATTTCATTCAGTGGTGATTGATGTGTGGTATGAAAAAAAATAAAGAGTGTTTAACTCCTTTTTGGAATTCCAGTACTCATGATGTTGTTATAAATAATATTTGTCATAGTCTTGGATATAAAAGATGCAGTTTATCGGTTGATCCAAATTATGCATGGCAGGATCTCATCATTTCTTTATTGGTTTTATTTTTATATATTCCTAAAATATTGGTTTTGTCATTAAGAGACGATATAAGAAAATTAAAAATCTTTGATGTGAATATTGGTCGAAGTATAAATGAAGAGAGTATCGCTGGCTCAAAAAGCGCTGTATTTAAGTTTAATATTGTAGGCTATAAAAAAATATTAAGAGCTATTCTTTATTATTTCCAAATGAAGAAAAAAATTCATAATAACAAAATAGGATTAATATTGGGAGGAGATGAGGCTTATATGGAGATGTCCATAGCAGCTCAACTTGCGGAAAAAAAGAAAATTCCTGCAGTGTTTCTTAAAGGAGGGACTATAATAAAGGCGTTTTTCTATAAT
This sequence comes from uncultured Chlorobiaceae bacterium, assembly GCA_903874585.1. GTDB lineage: Bacteria > Bacteroidota > Chlorobiia > Chlorobiales > Chlorobiaceae > Chlorobium. The sequence continues at coordinate 1,203 of CAIQSY010000130.1, forward strand.
AGTGAGTACATGAATGCATTTCCATTATATGAAAATTATCCCGATATGCTGAACCAATTAAAAGATAAAGAAAATTTGGTAAAAAAGGCTGGTGATATGTTGGAAGATAGAGTGGATGGTAATCGAAGCTCATTACAATATATGCCGAAATATGATTCTTCAAAAGAGCATCAGAATTTGTACTTATCAGCTGTTTGGATATTTCTTCATGATTTTTATGATTCACCGGGAATTTATGGTGGCAATATTTTTCAAAGCCATTGTCATTGGCTAGAATATACTATAAAAGCGCTTGAGCGTTATGATGTAAAAGTAGTAATAAAGCGGCACCCAAATGAAAGGCCTGTAAACATCCAGATTATTGAAAACTATAAAAAGCGGTATAAAAATTCTGTGGTTTGGTGTGAGGAAGATATATCAATTAATAGAATTAAGCATTTACAATGCAAAGCGATCTTTACGGTATATGGTACTGTAATAACCGAAGGGACATATTCAGGTATTCCTGTTATTGCTGCTGGAAGATCACCCTATAGCGGATTTGATGTTTGCTATCGAGCAACTAATATTAAGGAATATAGGGAATATATACATCAAATTGGCATTGGATATAATTTAAAGCCAAAAAGAAAAGAAGCTGCAATAAATGCAGAATGCGCAAATAGATTTATGGATGTTCCCAATTTTTTACTTGATATTCCTTATGATGATATAAGCAAAGATTTGTGGGAAAGTTGCGGTCTTGGTGTTTATCCTGAGCATAATTATGAGCGAAGAAAAATATTTTTAAAAAATAAAAATATTTTAAATTATATGGAAAATCATTTGCAAAATATAGACCTTGCGTCAAAATTAGGGATAAAAAAATATTCGCATTCGGAATATTGGGGGAATAGATGATGTCTAGAAAATCAACAACTCCGATGCCGATGTAGTGCATTTACACTGGGTTGCCGCTGAAATGCTCTCTATACATGATATTGGCGCAATCAAAAAGCCCATTGTATGGACACTGCACGATATGTGGGCGTTTTGCGGCGCGGAGCATTACACGGAAGAGTCCCGATGGAGAGAAGGGTATTTCGGGAACAATAGACCTGCTTATGAATCCGGATTCGACTTGAACTGCTGGGTATGGAATCGAAAACGTCTGCATTGGCGGCGCCCGGTGCATATTGTAACGCCGAGCCATTGGCTTGGTCAGTGTGTTCGAGAGAGTGCATTAATGAAAGACTCTCCTGTTACAGTTATTCCTAATGCTCTCGATACCAGCCGGTGGATTCCTGTAAACAAGCCAACCGCGCGCCAGTTGCTGCATTTGCCTCCAGATGTACCACTGCTTCTTTTTGGTGCAATGGGAGGCGGGCAAGATCCTCGTAAAGAGTACGATCTTCTACTGAAATCCCTAAATCTCTTACGATGTAAAATTAAAGGGCTTGAGTTGCTGGTTTTCGGGCAGTTGTCTCCAAAAGAGGTTCCCGATCTTGGTTTTCCTATTCATTATACCGGCCACCTGCATGACGATGTAACGCTTCAGTTGCTCTACAGCGCCGCAGATGTGATGGTGGTTCCCTCACGTCAGGAGGCTTTTGGTCAAACAGCTTCAGAAGCTCACGCATGCGGAACGCCGGTTGTCGCATTCAACACAGGTTGCCTGCCCGATATCGTCGATCACGAAAGAACCGGCTATCTTGCTCAACCGTTCGATACCGATGATTTAGCTAAGGGAATTGAGTGGGTCTTGGCTGATAAGGAGCGATTGCAGAGGTTGGGGCATAACGCGCGCCAGAAAGCAGTGGAAACGTTTACCTATCCGATAGTGGCGTCGCAGTACCAGAAGGTCTATGAGCGGGTATTGGGAAAAGAATGCAACCTTTTGGAAAACAACCTCCCCTAATAGAGTAAAAACCAAAAAAAAGCTTCTCTTGCGGTAAATAATGTGTATCTTGTCATCACACAAGTGGATTTGATGCTCTCCACGGTAATCAATCCACTCATACCCACATTAACTGGCTCTCGAAGGAGGAGCAAAAGCCCATGAGTCAGCAACTCGTTTCCGATTCTAATCACTCCATAGCACTCAGTACTGCCGCGCCAGCGCCCACACTCTCCCGAATATTGGGCTTGGTGCCAACATTGCCCGGTGAGTCAGCAGAACAGTATCAGGCAAGTCTCGATGCACTCCTTAAAGAGTTAGGTGCCCATTCAGTACTTCAGGTTTATCTTGCAGAAAAAATCCACGATTGTCTGTGGTGGATCCGTCGTTTTCAAGAGCAAAAGCGAGCAACAGTCATTGTGCGAATGGCTAAACTGACCTGGGAAGGTTATTGTCGGAACGGCAACCCAGATAAAACGCACATTCGCAACACACTCCTTGCCAATAAGGTCGATAAACAAACCGAAGAAGCCATCGATGGTGTGGATCACACCCTTGAGTCCATCCGCTAGGAGGCCATGTACAGGGATCAAGCGGAACTCATGCTACTCGACCAGCAAATCGCGCTGCAAACCAAAATCCTCGCTGGTCTGCAAGCCTCCTATGAAGTGGCGTTTAACCGCAAAATAAATATTGAACGCCTGCAACTGCAAAACGAGGTGATCCGTCGGAATTTAGAGGGCGTTGAAGTGGCCGCGGTTGAAGTCAACAAGTATGATCAACTGTATGGCCAGCGCTAAAAGTCAGGCCGCTAATCAGCGTAACGCACAGCACTCATCTGGCCCAAAAACAGATGAAGGAAAACGACGATCCTCCGTTAACGCCATGCGGCACGGTCTCACCGTATCCATCGAAAGCTCTGCATGGGCGCATCACCTCCAGTCGCTCGAAACCCTGCTTGAGTCCGATGGACTGAATCAGCCAGAGGCCCGAGATCTTGCATTATGTATCCTCAACTATGAACGCAACGCCGAGTACCAGCGCGAGCGTTACCTGAAAAGCGAATGCAGCAAAGAGGAGCAGATGTGGGCCACCCCGCGCAATATGCAACGCGAGCTGCTGAATGCCAACCGGCACCTGAAGCGAGCAGCCAACCAGTTGACCAGCCAGTGCAAAGACTGGAGTGCCTGATGTCCGGAGAAAAAATTGACAAAACGAATCCAATTCAGTCTCACCTGATATGACCAACACAAGAAAACTGATAACGTTCGATTGGGCTATAAAGCGTTTACTTCGCAGCAAAGCCAACTTCGGGATTCTTGAAGGGTTTTTAAGTGAACTGCTCAAAGAAGAGATCACCATCCTCGATGTCCTCGAAAGTGAGAGTAATAAAGACTATGCATTCGACAAATTTAATCGTGTCGATTTAAAAGTACGCAACCAGAAACAAGAAGTCATCATCATAGAGATCCAGTACGACAGTGAGTACGACTACTTGCAGCGAATTTTTTATGGCGTTTCAAAAACAGCCATAGAGGGGATGAAAGAGACGCAATCTTATGCTGGAATCACTAAAGTCATCTCCATAAACATTCTCTATTTCGATCTTGGCAGTGGCACCGATTACATTTATAAAGGCAGCACCCGCTTTATCGGCTTGCACAATCACGATCTCCTGGAACTGAACGCTAAACAAAAGCAACTCTTCAAAAAAGAGAGCATAGAGTCGCTCTACCCTGAATATTATCTCATCAAAATCAATCGCTTTAACGATGTCGCCAAAGATACCTTGGATGAATGGATCTACTTTCTGAAAAATGAAGAAATTCAAGAGAGCTTTACCGCAAAAGGGTTAAAAGAGGCGGCAGACAAGTTAAGCATCATGAAGTTGCCAGAAGAGGAACAAAAAGCGTACGAACATTATAAAGATGATTTACATTATCAAGCCAGCATGTTCGAGTCATCCTTCGGTGATGGATATCACACGGGTGAAGTTACAGGTATGGAGAAAGGCTTGGTAAAGGGTAGAGAAGAAGGTCGCGTCGAAGGCCGAGTCGAAGGAAGAGAAGAAGAGGTATCGAGGAAACAACCAGAACGATAGCAATAAAGCTGATAGAACAAGGCACGGAGATTGACATCATCAAAGCGGTGACAGGGTTAAGTGTTGCGGCGATAGAAGATCTTGTGAAGAGCGTCTCATAATGTTTACAAAGAACAGACAAAAAAAGTTATGTGCAAAATAAATCCCCGCGTTGACTTCGCGTTTAAAAAGCTTTTTGGCAGCGAAGAGAACAAGGATCTGCTGATCTCCTTGATCAACGCTATAGTCTCCGAGGATGATCAGGTTGTTGAAGTGGAGTTGAAAAATCCTTATACCCTGGCTGATTACCGGGCGGGTAAAATCTCGATACTCGATATCAAAGCTAAAGCAGAAAATGGTCGCTGGTTCAACGTCGAAATGCAAATCAGGGAAGACAACAATTTTGATAAACGCGCTATTTATTACTGGGCAAAACTGGTGACAGAACAGCTCAGCGAAGGGATGATGTATAAGGAGCTGAAGAAAACCATCAGCATTAATATTCTTGATTATGACTTTGTGCCCGATACAACGGATGTTCACAGTTGCTACAAAATAATCAATACGGCGACGGGCAAAGATGACCGTCTGCACGATGTTTTTGAGTTGCACTACATCGAGTTAAAAAAGTTTACAAAAACATCCCATCAAATTCAGAGTGCGCTGGATCGGTGGAGCAGCTTTTTAACGACAGCGCATCAGCTTGACCGTGAGCACACGCCAAAAGAGCTGGCATCCGACAAAAATATTGTGAAAGCCATTGCCGCCATTGATCGCATGTTTAATGAAGAGGAGCGTCAAGTTTACGACGTTCGTATGCAAGAGTTCATCGATGTCGCAAGCGCCATTGCCACAGGAGCCGAAAAAAACATTGCGAAAGGTCGCGTCGAAGGAAGAGAGGAAGGTCGAGTCGAAGGTCAATCGCTGTTGTTGACACGGCTTCTGGAACGTCGCTTTGGCGCCCTGCCAGAGTGGGCAACGGAGAAGTTAGGCAGTGCAACTGAACAGGAGCTGGAAACATGGGGAGACGCCATGCTCACCGCGCCGACACTGGAAGCCGTTTTCAATCCCGACGCTGCCTGTTCATAAAGAGAAAGAATTGTAACATCCAACGAGATCCAACCAGCGTATGAGCCAAACAAGAAAACTGATAACGTTCGATTGGGCTATAAAGCGTTTACTTCGCAGCAAAGCCAACTTCGGGATTCTGGAAGGGTTTTTAAGTGAAACGCCTTAAAAATGAAGAAATTCAAGAGAGCTTTACCGCAAAAAGCTTAAAAGAGGCGGCTATTACGAAGGTCGAGTTGCAGGCATTATGCAATGCCGATGAGCATTGAAAACTCAGGACTGAGAACTGTTATGGGGTCAAAAGATGTCGTTTCAAAAGATATCCTGAAGCGGATAGCGTTGGATATAGCGAGGGTGCTGTTACACTTAAAGGTTGACTTTGCAGAGTTGCTTGAAACTGAGCATCAGCGAGTAGA
>CAIQSY010000131.1 GCA_903874585.1 uncultured Chlorobiaceae bacterium
ATTGCCGACGAGCAGAATAAGGTCATCAACGTTTTTGAAGGTTGAGCCGACGAGATTGGCGATATCATCGAGCAGACCAATCATGCCGATGGTTGGTGTCGGGTAGATTGCTGTGCGTTGTCCCGCAATAAAGGTTTCGTTGTAGAAGCTTACATTACCGCCGGTTACCGGCGTGTTGAAAGCGCGGCACGCTTCACCCATCCCTCTCACTGACTCCTTGAACTGGAAGTAAACCTCCGGCTTGAGGGGATTGCCAAAATTGAGGCAGTTGGTGATGGCAAGCGGCTTTGCGCCTGAGCAGGCGATGTTGCGAGCGCATTCAGCAACAGCAATTTTGCCGCCAGCCAGCGGATTGAGATAAACATAACGGGCGTTGCAGTCCGTTTTCATGGCGAGGCCTTTCTTCGTCCCCTTTATGCGAATCACGGCGGAATCGGTGTGGCCAGTCGGCGTTACCGTATTGGTCTGCACCATCGAATCGTACTGGCGATAGACCCATTGCTTGCTTGCAATATTCGGGCGTGAAAGCAGTTCCAGGCTGATGGTACTGAAATTGAGGGTGTTATCATCAGCAAGTTCAGCCACTGGTGTTTCCGGCTTTTTCTCCACAGCTTCACGGATATACACGGGAGCACCTCCTCCGAGTACCAGCGATTCGGCTGGAATTTCAGCAACAACGGTACCTTGATGCAACACGCGCAGGCAATTATCATCGGTAACTCGCCCGATAGTGACTGCCTGAACATCCCATTTTTCGTACACATCAATAATCTTACCCTCGTACCCTTTTTTTGCCACAATCAGCATCCGTTCCTGCGATTCGGAGAGCATGATTTCATAAGCGCTCATGCCAACCTCGCGAATCGGCACAAGATCAAGATCAATCTCGATGCCGCCTGATCCGGTTTTTTCGATGCCTCTTGCGCTCATTTCCGAGGTTGAGCTGGTGATTCCGGCAGCACCCATATCCTGCAAACCAACCACGTAGCCGGTGGCAATGGCTTCAAGGGTTGCTTCGAGCAGGAGCTTTTCGGCAAAAGGATCGCCAACCTGCACGCTTGGGCGTTTGTCCTCCGATGCTTCGCTCAAATCTTCCGAAGCAAAGGTTGCTCCGTGTATGCCATCGCGTCCGGTGGAGGAGCCTACAATCAGCACAGGATTACCTTTGCCAAGCGCGGTGGCGCTCACGGTTTTGTGATGTTCGACAATGCCGACGGACATGGCATTGACCAGCGGATTTCCGGTGTATCCCTCTTCAAAATAGATTTCACCACCGACCGTCGGCACACCGAAGGAGTTCCCGTAATCGCCGATGCCGCGCACCACGCCATCAACGAGGTAGCGCACATGCGGATCTTTTGGCGATCCGAAGCGCAGCGAGTTGAGCGATGCAACCGGGCGTGCGCCCATAGTAAAAATATCGCGATGAATGCCGCCAACGCCCGTTGCCGCACCTTGGTAAGGTTCAACGGCTGACGGGTGGTTATGTGATTCAATCTTGAAGGCCACGGCAAGATTATCGCCGATATCGACCAGACCGGCGTTTTCTTCGCCTGCCGAGGTGAGCAGGGCGCCGCCATCACGTGGCAGGGTTTTCAGTACAGCGATGGAGTTTTTATAGCTGCAATGTTCCGACCACATCACCGAGAATATACCAAGCTCTGTGATGGATGGGGTTCTGCCAAGAATATCGCAAATCTTGCCATACTCTTCAGCGCTCAAACCGTGTTCTGCCGCAAGGGCTGGGGTAACTTCAACGTCTGTATGTTTCATAAATACCGCTCAATGTTTCGATTGATCACCATGGTTTCTTACTGCTGACCACAGCAGTTTTTATATTTTTTCCCGCTGCCGCACGAGCAGAGCTCATTGCGTCCCGGTTTTTTTTCAGCGAATATCGGCTGTTGCACACTCTCTTCATCGTCCTCCTCCTCTTCATCATCATCCTCCACAATGGAGTACACACTTCCGGCAGATGAGTGCTGCGCCACAAGCTTATCCTGCTTGCCGGCTGCTTGCCGCTGGCGCTTTTCCATTTCATGAGCCTCTTCAGGATCGACGGGAAAGAGCTTGAAGGCAAGCGAGAGTGTTTCGAGTTCAATATCGCGCAAGAGGTCGATAAAAAGACGGAATGCCTCCTGTTTGTACTCCAGCAGCGGATCTTTCTGCCCATAAGCACGGAGATTGATGCCTTCACGCAATGAGTCAACCTCGCGGAGATGCTCTCTCCAGTGCTGGTCTATAACGCTCAGTACGGCATATTTTTCAATCTGGCGCATTGTCTCTTCCGGCAACGCCTCCTCTTTTCGGCGATAGAAAGCAAGCGCCGTGTTGTAGAGTTTTTCGACAGCAGCCTCAACGCCATCGTGTTCAAAGGCTTGGCGATCAAGCTTGCACTCAATCGAAAGTTCGCGCATCAACTGCTCTTCAATGCCATTAACGTCGAAATCTTTCTCGTGCTTTTTAATAACGTTGTCGCAATAATCTTGTAGAAGGTCGAGAATATCGCTGGTGAGTCGCTCTTTCAGCAAACCGTTTCTGCGCCGCGAATAGATAACCTCGCGCTGTTGGTTCAGCACATCGTCATACTCAAGCAGTCGTTTGCGGATGGCAAAGTTCTGCTCCTCAACTTTTTTCTGGGCACGTTCGATTGATTTGGTGATCATCGAGTGCTCAATAACATCGCCCTCCTCATGGCCGAGGCGATCCATCACCGAGATGACGCGCTCGGAGCCGAAGAGGCGCATCAGCTCATCTTCCAGCGAAACAAAAAAGACCGATTCACCCGGGTCGCCTTGTCGTCCGGCACGTCCACGAAGCTGGCGGTCAATACGGCGCGATTCATGACGCTCAGAACCGAGAATGAAGAGACCGCCAAGTTCGCGCACACCATCGCCAAGCTTAATGTCAGTGCCACGTCCCGCCATGTTGGTGGCAATGGTTATAGATCCTTTCTGGCCAGCGTCGGCTACAATTTCCGCTTCACGGTCGTTTTGTTTGGCGTTGAGCACGTTGTGCGCAATTCTCTTTGCGCGAAGCATGCGCGACAGCGTCTCAGAAACCTCGACACTGGTTGTGCCAACAAGCATCGGTTGCCCTTTTTTCTGCAACTCCTCAACCTTCAGAACAATGGCATTGTACTTTTCACGCCGGGTTTTATAAACAAGATCTTCCTTGTCTTTGCGAACAATATTGGCGTTGGTGGGAATAACAACGACATCGAGTTTATAGATTTCGTAAAATTCCGATGCTTCAGTTTCGGCAGTTCCGGTCATGCCGGCAAGCTTTTTGTAGAGGCGGAAAAAGTTCTGGATGGTGATGGTTGCCATCGTCTGTGTCTCACCTTCAATCTTGACATTCTCCTTCGCTTCAATAGCCTGATGCAATCCGTCGCTGTAACGGCGCCCGGGCAAAATTCGTCCGGTAAACTCATCTACAATCATCACTTGACCATTCTGCACCACATATTCGTCATCGCGCTCAAAAAGCGAGTAAGCTTTCAAAAGCTGACTGATATTGTGCAGTCGCTCTGAACGGTCGGCAAAGAGGCGGTAAATGGCATCTTTTTTCTGAACCTTGTCAACAACAGCAACTGAAGCATCACTTTCAATAGCGGCCACTTCCAAACCAACATCGGGAAGCATGAAAATATCGCTGTCCTGATGGCTGAGTTTGCTGAGGAACTCACGGCCTTTATCGGTTAAATCAATGGTGCCACCCTTTTCGTCAACGGCGTAGTAGAGCGCATCATCAACCTCGTGCATCTGGCTGGAGTTGTCTTTCAGATACTCATTTTCCGTGCTTTGCACCAGTTTTGCCACGCCCTGTTGCGAGAGCATTTTAAGGTATCGCGTATTTTTCGGCTGTCCACGTTTGACACGCAACAATGCCAAACCTGCCGCTATATTGCTGGGTTTCGTTTTTATCAGCGTCTCCGCTTCCGTCAAATACGATGCCACCAACTGCTGCTGGGCACGCGCTAACTGCTCAATCCACGGCTTAATCTCCTGGAACTTGCTGTTATCGGCATTGGGTACCGGACCTGAAATAATAAGCGGCGTTCTCGCCTCATCAATCAGCACGCTGTCCACCTCATCCACAATGGCGAAATAGAAGTTGCGCTGCACCATCTCTTCCGGTGTTCCAGCCATGTTGTCGCGGAGATAGTCGAAGCCAAGCTCGTTGTTGGTGCCATAGGTGATATCGCATGAGTACTGTTCCCGCCTCTCAAACGGGTGCATCGTGTTGAGAATCACACCCACCGAAAGGTTGTGAAATTCAAAGACGGGGAGCATCCACTCCATGTCGCGCTGGGCGAGATAGTCGTTAACGGTTACCACATGGACTCCGCGTCCAGTCAGTGCATTCAGGAAGGTTGGCATGGTCGAAACGAGCGTTTTACCCTCGCCAGTTGCCATTTCGGAAATTTTTCCTGAATGGAGTACCATGCCGCCGATAAGCTGCACATCGTAAGGCACCATATTCCATACCATCTCTCTGCCCATCACCTTATAGGTGTGCCCTTTGAGACGAACGCAGGTCTCTTTGACCAGAGCAAATGTTTCAGGGAGAACCTCTTCAAGAATAGCTGCTGTAGCTTTTTCATACTCCTCAGCCAGCGTATCAAGTTTGGTATTAATCGCCTCAGCCTCGTCGAGATTGATCTCTGGATTATCGAGCTTGTGGGAGAGTGTTTTTTTCTCTTGCTCTAGAGGCTCAAGTACCTTGCGAACTCTCTGTTTCAGCTCCTGCCCTTTTTGCCGTAACTGATCATTACTCAGTGGCGATAAAACCTTTTGTAACTCATTGATACGCTGGATCACGGGCTGGATTTTCTTGATATCCTTGTCGTGCTTGGAACCGAAGACTTTTTCAAAAATTTTCAACATGGGGGAGTGTACGCGCTAAAATTTCAGTTGTTTTGGGCAAAAGCGGCAAAGCGCCGTTATTCTCCAATCGTTTCTCAAGGTATTGAATTAGCCCTTGAGAAAAAAGTAGGAAGCCGTTAAAAAAAGAGAGGAGCGAAGAGTGCGCAACCTCTCTCAGGTTATTGATAGTCTTGGCTTTGGTCGGTCAATGAGTTTTTGTGGCAAGTTCAGCAAAAAAATCTTTCAGATGCTTTGTTCCATAAGCCGGAGCCACATGGTCGAATTTGAGCGCTTCAATGGCAAATGAGAAGAGATCGGCCAGATTCCGGTTAAACAGGCCAGTGACCATCAGCCCACCTTCAGCCAGCCAGAAGGGGAGTGGCGTTATCCACGGCGTTTTACCGCAGGCATTGAAGGCCATTTCCATAGTCTCTCTGAAGGTGTAGATGTCTGGCCCTCCTGCAGGTATTTCGCGACATTCGCCATCTACAGCATCAACACAAATCTTGGCCAGATCGGCGCCATGAATCGGGTTGATTTTTTTCTCTCCTTCACCAATCATAAAAATATGGCCACTCTGAGCCATTGAGAAAAATCGTCCCATGTCCGAAAAGTAACCATTTGGTCGAATAACCGCCCACGAGATGCCTGATTGTTTCAGATCGCTCACAAAGCGTTCATGGGCTTTGATTGATGGAATCTCCGGCATTTTGTCCTGATTGAAGACAGAAACATAGATGAAGCGTCAGTAGCGTCCGGTAAAAAAATGAAAAAGGTCTGAAACGACTTGAAAAACAGCGATATTAAAAGTGACGAAACGATTGATATCACCTTTATAAGCAAGGAGTTTCAGACCATGCGACAAATTACAACGATTA
>CAIQSY010000132.1 GCA_903874585.1 uncultured Chlorobiaceae bacterium
CAACGACCTCGATAAAGCCAGCGATGGTCAGGCGCAGTACAACCTCATGCTCTATCCGAATGGCGGAATTGTTGATGATTTGATTATCTACCGCATCAACAGCGAAACCTTTTTCCTGATTGTGAATGCGAGCAATGCGCCGAAGGATTTTGCATGGTTGCAGCAACATATCGGAGCTTTTGAGGGCGTTGTGCTCGAAGACCACACCGATCGCCTCTCGTTGATTGCTCTGCAGGGACCGCTTGCCTTAGATATTCTTGCCCGCGTTTTTCCATCGCTCGATTTGCAAGCGCTTGGGTCATTTTCTTTTTGTCATGCACCGTTCCAAGGTGCTGAGGCAATTATTGCCCGCACAGGTTATACTGGTGAAAAAGGGGTAGAAATCTGCTTGCCAAACGAAGTTGCAGTCGCATTGTGGGAAGCGTTGATGGTGGCGGGCAAAGAGTCCGGCATTCAACCCATCGGTCTTGGCGCTCGCGACACACTTCGTCTTGAAATGGGCTATTCACTGTATGGACATGAAATTGATCAGGATACCAATCCGCTTGAAGCTCGCCTGAAATGGGTGGTCAAAATGGGTAAAGGGCACTTTATCGGCAAAGAGGCGTGCCAGCAGGTTGAGAGCAATCCTAAACGGGCGGTTGCGGGCTTCAGTCTTGAAGGTCGCGTTCTTCCGCGCCAAGGCTTTAAAGTTTTTAATAGTGATCATCAGGAAATTGGCTGGGTTTGCAGCGGAACGCAGTCGCCAACATTGCAGGAACCGGTGGGAACGTGCAATATTGTGCGTGAATACAGCGCGTTAGGCACACCAATTTTCGTTGAAATTCGAGGCGCATTACATGCCGGCGTGATTCGTTCACTGCCATTTGTGAAAACAACATCGTTGAGCTGACGGTAACAAGGTATTACAGAAGAGAGAGCAGGGTGACTATGAAACGAACGGGTAAGAGGAGTGACGTGAGTTCGGCGGATGCAGCAGTGCTGAAAAGGGAGATTATCGGCATTGTGCTGATGTTCAGCTCTCTTTTTTTCATCAGTGCAATTCTTCGTTTTCATCCTGAAGATGAGGCGATGTTCAGCGCATTGCCTTGGTACGATATTTTCAGTAAAGCGGCAAAAGATGCGGCAGATGCAATTCATAATCCTTTTGGATTGTTTGGTGCGCGCCTTGCGGCATTTTTTGTTGTCTCATTTATCGGCTACTTCGTCGTTCTTCCAATCTCCTCCATTTTTTTTCTGGGATGGTCGCTGTTTCGGGCAAATAGCCTCAAATCGGGGATTCTCTTTTTCCTCTTCAGCATCTTCTTCTCTCTCGATATTGCAACGCTGTTTGGCCTTACTACCATGCCCTTCAGCGATCTGTTCGCCGGCGCGGTTGGGCGCATGCTTGCTGAACGCCTGTCAACTGTTATTGGCGTTACAGGCGCTGCAGTACTTCTGTTAGTTATTGCGGCGGTTTTAATGATATACGTCGGCAAAGGGTTGCTCTTCACCGCACTTGGCGGAGCAACTGGCTTTAAAAACAGCATCAGCAAGCCATTGGCGATGGTTACTGAAAAGCTTGAAGCATTTCGTAAAAAAAAAATCTCAAAAAAGAGCAGCGAGAGCGGGAAAAAGAGCTGAGGAATCAGGAGAGAATAAAGCGTGACCAGGAGCTGCTTGCTAAAACAGTCGTCAAGCCTGCGCCAAAAGTTGTTGTGCCCCCCACCCAGCAAGACGAGCAAGTGCACGATGAACCATTTCATCCAGCTCCCGTTATCCCTGAAGCTTTTTTAGTCGAATCACCTTCATCCACCTCCTTGCCCTCCATGCGCGGCGAGCCGGAAATGGTTATTCACACCGGTATTCGCGAAAAAGAGGCTGACCTTGATGAGCGCAAGCTCAAAGTGCAGACCAAAGATCGCGAAGCCTACCGTTTCCCCTCAATTGATCTGCTTGATAGAGTTCCTGAGGAGGATGACCGCATTGATGAGCAGCACTTGGCAGACAGCAAGCGTAAGCTGCTTGAGAAGCTCAGAATCTACAAAATTGAGGTTAAACGCATCTCCACGACGGTTGGTCCGCGTGTTACCCTGTTCGAGCTTGAGCTTGAGCCGGATGTTAAAGTGAGCCGCATTACCTCTCTTGAAAACGATCTTGCTATGGCGCTTGCGGCGCGTGGTATTCGCATTATTGCGCCAATTCCAGGCAAGAATGCGGTTGGCGTGGAGATTCCAAACAGCAAGCCAAAAACGGTCTGGCTGCGTTCGGTGCTGCAGGTTGAAAAGTTCAAGAACAGCACCATGATGTTGCCGATTGTGTTAGGCAAAACTATTGCCAACGAAGTCTGTATTGCCGATCTGGCAACCATGCCGCATCTGCTGATTGCCGGAGCAACGGGCGCTGGTAAGTCGGTCTGCATTAACGTCATCATCTCCAGCCTGCTCTATGCGTGCAGTCCCGACAAGGTGAAGTTTGTGATGATCGATCCAAAGCGCGTGGAGCTGTTTCAATATCAGCACCTGAAAAACCATTTCTTGATGCGTTTTCCGGGCATTGAAGAGCAGATTATCACCGATCCTCAAAAAGCTGTTTATGCGTTGCGCTGTGTGGTTAAGGAGATGGAGCTGCGGTATGAAACGCTCGAAAAAGTGGGCGTTCGCAACATTGGCGACCACAACCGTCGCCTTCCCGAAGAGGCGATGCCTTACCTCGTTGTGGTTATTGACGAACTTGCCGATTTAATGATTACCGCAGGTCGTGACGTTGAGGAGCCGATTATCAGAATTGCCCAGCTTGCGCGTGCCGTCGGCATTCACCTGATTGTGGCAACGCAGCGCCCTTCAGTTGATGTTATTACCGGCATTATTAAAGCGAATTTTCCGGCACGTATTGCCTTTCAGGTGGCAAGCCGCGTTGACTCGCGCACCATTCTTGATGGTTCAGGCGCTGAGCAGCTTCTTGGTAATGGCGATATGCTCTACCAGCCATCCAATCAGCCGAAGTCACTGCGTATTCAATGTCCTTACGTCTCCTCAAGTGAGGTTGAGCAGATTACGGCATTCATCGGTTCACAGCACTCCCTGAAAACCATCTATATGCTGCCTGCTGCCGATGCGCCAAAAAGCAGTAGTGGCTCATCCTCCTCCTCAATGAATCAAGAAAGAGACGGGCGCGATGCCATGTTTGAGGAGGCTGCACGATTGGTGGTTATGCATCAGCAGGCGAGTGTGTCGCTGCTGCAACGGCGTCTTCGCTTAGGTTTCAGTCGTGCAGGGCGGGTGATGGATCAGCTTCATGCCAATGGTATTGTCGGTATGGCTGACGGCAGCAAAGCAAGAGATGTCCTCATTAAAAATGAGGACTCTCTTGAGCTTTTATTGAGAAATCTTGATTGATTGTCGTTGTCCGGCTGAAGATCAAACTGACGGTCAGACCGATTCGACACGTGCAATTTCAGGCACTGCTTTTTTAATAGCCTGTTCCACACCAGCACGGAGGGTAAGCGTGCTCATCGGGCATGAACCGCAAGCGCCGAGAAGTTTCACATCAACAACCATATCTTTGCTGATTCCAACAATTTGGCAATCACCGCCATCAACTTGCAGGTAAGGGCGTACGGTTTCAAGTGCTGCAATAACTCTGTCGTAAAGTGCATCGCTTTTTGGTAAATAATCTTTGCCTGTGCTCATGGTGTACGTTGTTTATAATGATTTTAAAAATGAAAGATTTAATTTGTTACCGCTGTTAATATCAAACCTCCAGCGCAAAAAAACAAAAAACTTATGCAAGCCTTGCCACTTGTCTGGCAACCTCTTCAGCCGCAGCTTTAATGCTTTTTGATGTTGCAGAATCAGGATTGCTCAGCATACATGGTTGCCCATTATCGCCACCTTCACGTACAGCACGGTCAATCGGAATTGTACCGAGTAACGTTAAACCCTGCACTTTAGCAAATTTTTCGCCACCGTGGTTGCCGAAAATATAATCCTTGCTGCCATCGGGAAGTTCGTAGTAGCTCATGTTTTCAACCAGTCCGAGAATTGGCACATCAACTTTGCGGAACATCGCAACCGCTTTGGCAACGTCGGCAAGCGCAACATCCTGCGGTGTCGTAACAATCACCGCACCGCTGAGCGGAACGGTTTGTGCAATCGTAAGCTGAATATCGCCCGTACCTGGAGGAAGGTCAAAAATGAGATAATCAAGTTCAGGCCATTCAACCTCATTAATAAATTGCTTGATAGCGCTCGAAACCAATGGACCGCGCCAGATAACCGCGGTTTCAGGCTCAATCAAAAAGCCGATAGACATCAACTTGACGCCATATTTTTCAAGCGGTACAAGATTTTTTCCTGTTACTGTTGGTTTTTCATCAAGCAATCCAAACATGGTTGGAATACTTGGTCCGTAAAGGTCGGCATCAATCAGCCCAACTTTTGCGCCACTTTGGGCAAGGCTGATTGCAAGATTTACGGCAAAGGTTGATTTGCCGACTCCGCCTTTTCCCGATGCAACAGCAATAATATGCTTAACCTGTTTCAGCGGCTGTTCATGCGAACAACTTCCACAAGATTCATGTGAAGCATCGCCATTGCCGTGATGATGGCTGCATGATGAATGTTTTTGTTCGCCATGTTCGTGCGACATAACAATAGAGTGTTTAATGTTGTAAAAATACTATCTCTTTGCGTTTACTGTACTTAAAATGTATATTTATTGTTTATTTCTGCATGAATCGCATTGATATTGGCGTTCCCTCAAGGCTGAACTTTTCACGCAGGCGTTTCTCCAGAAATTTTCTGAAATTGTTTTCCACAAGAAGCGGATCATTACAGAAAAATGCAAAGACAGGCCAGGCGGCGTTGATTTGCGTCATATACTTAATTTTTAACTCTTTGCCCGATTTTGTTGATGGATGTTGCAGCGCTAATGCCTCTTCAAGAAATTTGTTCAGCACACTGGTGCTTATTTTGCGTGCTCTATTTTCGCTGATCTCTTTCGCCGTATCAATAGCCCGATAGAGATTTTTTTTCGTCAGCGCTGAGATAAAAAGCACCGGAACGTAAGAGAGGTTGCCCATCGATAAACGCAAATCCTCTTCATATACTTTACTTGTTTTTGAATCTTTTTCGATTAAATCCCATTTGTTGATAAGCAGTAACGCGCCTTTTTTGCGTTCTACGGCTATATTAATAATCTTCATATCCTGTTTTTCCAAGCCAAGTTGAGCGTCAAGAATCACCACGGCAACATCACAACGTTCAATGGCTTTTTCGCTTCTCAGCGAACTGTAATATTCAATACCAGCATCAATTTTTGTGCGCTTTCTCAAACCAGCCGTATCAATCAGTACAAATTCACGCTGCTTACGGGTAAATCGGCTGTCAATAGCATCTCGCGTTGTTCCCGGTATGTTCGATACAATCAGGCGATTCGAGCCAAGCAGGGCATTCACAAAACTCGATTTGCCCACATTCGGGCGGCCGATAATGGCAAGCTCTATCGCAGGATCAGCTTTCACGGCATCATTTTCCGTATCGGGCAACGCCTCAAGAATGTCGTCAAGCATATCAGCCACACCGCTGCCATCTTTTGCGGAGATAAAATAAGGCGCGGTAAATCCGGTGCTGATAAACGATTCAGCTTCCAGCGTAAGCTGCGGCGATTCTACCTTATTGACCGCAAAAACGAGCTGTTTGTGGTGGAACGTTCGCTGCAACAGTCGCCCAAGTTCGAGATCCTCGTAGGAGAGACCAGCCCGCACATCGGTTACGAAAATAATCATATCGGCATCTCGAATAGCAATCAGCGTCTGCTCAAGCATTGCCTTGCTGATAACGTCGCCATCGCCATTGTAGCCGCCGGTATCCATCAAAAGGAACTGTTTTCCCTGCCATTCGCCCTCAGCAATATGCCGGTCTCTGGTAACACCGGGCGTGGGATCAACTATGGCGCTTCGCTGGCGCAGGATTCTGTTGAACAGGGTAGATTTGCCGACGTTCGGGCGGCCTACCAGAGCAATTAAAGGCTTCATACGAGCGAGATTGCGGTCTTGATAAAAAAGTTTTTACAGGTTTTCAAGGGAATTCCTGTTTAAGGCATCATGCCGTGGCAATGTTCTTGGGCGAAAGGTAGTCAATAAAACAGCCGCCAGCAAAAAGCATTCAGGGTGGGAAAAGAGAAAAATACTGAATTTGGTCTATATTCAGTCTTACAAATAAATCTTGACGCAAAGGAGCGACAATGAAACTATCAGAAAGGGTTCGCCCGATTTCCTACTTGAAATCTCATGCGGCGGAGATTGTAAGGGATTTTGAGGAGAATCGGAGTCCGCTTATTGTTACCCAGAATGGCGAAGCAAAAATTGTTGTTATGGATATTCGTACGTACGAAGAGCAGCTTGAAACCATGGCTTTTCTGAAACTCATCAACTTGGGCAAAAAAGAGATTGCTGAAGGGAAGTTTCAACGTGTTGAAGATTTTTTTGCTGACATGGAGAAGGAGGAGTAGTGGCGCATTCAGTGTTTATCCTTGACTCGGCGAAAAGTGATTATCGTGAAATCAGAAAATATGTGCGCCATAAATTTGGTGCGCAGGTCTGGATGGATTCAGAGCAAACATATCGAGAGGTTTTGAGGGATATTGGAGAGTTTCCTTTTGCTGGTTGTGTGCCTGATGAGGCTCTTGCACTTGGCTTGCAAGGGATTCGTGAGCGGCTGGTTGGGCAAACAAGGGTCATCTATGACGTTGGTGAGCATAATGTTTATGTCTTTATGTTTGTCTCCACTCGTCGTGATTTTATGACAATGCTTACTGGCCGATTGCTTAACGGCGAATAACGGCAAGAATGGGCAGATTTCGGGTCAAAGACTACTATTTTGCTATAAAAATTACGGAGTAATTTGCTTTGGATTAATAACGTTGAGGCTCTCTTGTGTCCTTTCGGAAATTGGGTTCACATGACCTCTTTTTTCTCCACAATCATGTATAATTTGTAGAATTAAGCAGAATCATTTACATTAACAAACTTTATTTTTATGTAAAAGTCCAGTTAATCAAGAGCAAGAGCATGAGCAAAACGTTAAGTTTTAAAACATATTCGGCAAAACCTGCAGAAGTTGAGCGTAAATGGTATGTCATTGACGCCGAAGGTCAAGTTTTAGGCAGAATGGCATCTGAAATCGCAAAAGTTCTGCGCGGCAAGCACAAGCCACAGTTTACCCCACATATCGATACTGGCGACTTTATCGTTGTAACCAATGCTGAAAAAGTTTTCCTCAGCGGTAAAAAAGAGGAGCAGAAAAGCTACTTTTCACACTCACATTATCCTGGTGGTGTCCGAGTTGATCATGTTAAAGATTTAATGAAGAAAAGACCTGAAAGAGTCATTGAGAATGCTGTATGGGGTATGTTGCCACACAACAACCTCGGTCGCCAGCTTTTCAGAAAGCTTAAAGTTTACCCAGGTGCAACCCACCCGCATAGTTCACAGTCTCCCATTGAAATGAAACTCAATTAAATTATTTAAAAAACAGGGAATGAAAGAAGTTATCGATACAGTGGGTCGCCGTAAAACCTCGGTGGCTCGAGCTTTTTTAACTCCAGGCAAAGGTCGAATTATTGTCAACAAACTGCCAGTTGAAGAGTATTTCAAAGACGAATTCAAGCGCCAGCAAGCTCTCAGACCTCTTGTGATTACTGAAAAAACCGAAGAGTTTGACATTAAGATCAATGTGCAGGGTGGTGGTGTTACCGGTCAGTCAGGCGCAGTAAGCCTCGCAATTGCGCGTGCATTGACCGAGTTTGACGAAGCAGCCCGTGCTATTCTTAAAACAGAGAAGCTGCTAACCAGAGATCCTCGTATGGTTGAGCGTAAAAAGTTTGGACGCAAAAAAGCCCGCAAACGCTTCCAGTTCTCAAAACGTTAATAGTTTATTGATTCATTTTTTTACCGCAAGTTTTGTTCTTACAACATCGCATATCATGATTATCTGGAACTCCATTGCAGATAAAGCTCTTCGGAAGTGTCCGGTGCTCTTATGCGCCGGATACCGAGCAGTGTAAAGCATGATAGAGGAATAACTAAACCACAAAAAGGAATTT
The DNA here is from genome assembly GCA_903874585.1 of uncultured Chlorobiaceae bacterium. GTDB lineage: Bacteria > Bacteroidota > Chlorobiia > Chlorobiales > Chlorobiaceae > Chlorobium. The sequence continues at coordinate 8,086 of CAIQSY010000132.1, forward strand.
ACAATGCCACACTTTCAGCTCGAAGAGCTGCTCCATGCAGGAGCGCACTTTGGTCACCTCGCCCGTCGCTGGTCACCAAAAATGAAGCCGTATATTTTTATGGAAAAAAACGGCGTTCATATTATTGATCTTCAGAAAACAGTTCTCCTTGCCGATGAGGCGCTTAAAGCGCTTGAAGCTATTGCTCAGACTGGTAGAGAGATTATGTTTGTCGGTACAAAAAAGCAGGCAAAACAGATTATTGCAGAGCAGGCAGAGCGCGCAGGAATGCCCTACGTCAGTGAGCGTTGGTTAGGTGGTATGCTTACCAACTTCCAGACGATTCGCCAGAGTATCAGACGCATGAATTCTATTGATAGAATGGCGACTGATGGTACTTACGATATGATTACCAAGAAAGAACGCCTCATGCTTGGTCGTGAAAAAGAGAAGCTGATGAGAATTCTTGGCGGTATTGCTACAATGAACCGACTCCCTGCGGCACTATTTGTTGTTGATATCAAAAAGGAGCATATCGCTATCCATGAAGCTCGTTCACTCGGTATCCCGATTGTCGCTATGGTTGATACCAACTGCGATCCAGAATTGGTTGATTACGTTATTCCATCAAATGATGATGCTATTCGTTCAATTCAGCTTATGGTTAAAGCAGTAGCCGATACCATTATTAACGCTCGTACATTGAAAGTTGAGAACGAAGTGCTTGCACAAATGGACGAAGTTGATGCCGATGTTGAAAAAGAAGAGATCAGTGAATAATCACCGTTTATAAATTATTAAGAGTAAAAGTTCGATGAGCCAGACTTCAGCAAAAGATGTAAAAAATCTTCGTGATATAACAGGTGCAGGAATGATGGACTGCAAAAAAGCCCTTGATGAAACAGGTGGTGATATGCAGAAAGCTATAGATTACCTGCGCAAGAAAGGTGCAGCTCTTGCAGCTAAACGTGCCGATAGAGAGGCCAATGAAGGCATGGTCAGCATCAAAATCAGTGACGATCGTAAAAGCGGCGTTATTCTTGAGTTGAATTGCGAAACCGATTTTGTTGCTCGTGGTGACGATTTTACGGGCTTTGTGAATGCTCTTGGTGAGCTTGCACTTGCTCAGCGCGTTACCTCTCCAGACTCGCTTCTTCTTTTGACACTTGGTGACGTTTATGGTGGCGAAACTGTAGATAGTGCCATGAAAACCATGACCGGTAAGCTTGGTGAAAAAATCAACCTGAAGCGTCTCGCATTTTTTGACGCACCGAATGGTTTTGTCGAAGGCTATATTCATTCAGGCGCAAAGCTTGGTGCTATCATCCATATTGATAGTGATAAGCCTGAAGTTGTAAAGGATTTGGCAAAAGACTTGGCTATGCAGGTTGCCGCATCATCACCGATCGTTGTTGACCGTTCTTGTGTCCCTGCCGATTACATTGCTCAAGAGTCCGAGATTTATCGTCAGCAGGCTCTGGAGCAAGGTAAGAAAGAGGAGTTTGTCGATAAAATTGTGGTTGGCAGACTTGAAAAGTACTATCAGGATGTTGTGCTGAGTGAACAGACCTTTATTAAGGATGATAAAGCGAAGGTATCCGGTGTTCTTGACGATTGCCGAAAAAAGAATCAGGCGAAAGTTGATGTTATTGGATTTGTTCGCTATCAGTTAGGAGCATAAAAAATTAAAAAAGCCTCGTTATTCGAGGCTTTTTTTTGCTGATTTTTTTGTTTTGTTAATCCATTTCTGAGGATAAGAATATGCTCCAGTATAAACGTGTCTTGCTGAAATTAAGTGGTGAATCACTTGCTGGTGATGATGGTTATGGAATTAATGCCGACATGTTAGAGCGCTACGCTGAAGAGATTAAAGGTGCTCGTGATATGGGCGCTCAAATTGCTTTAGTGATTGGTGGTGGTAATATTTTTCGCGGTATGTCTGCGGCTGCCGCTAATATGGATCGTGTTCAGGCAGATTATATGGGGATGCTTGCTACCGTTATTAATTCGTTAGCTTTTCAGGATGCACTTGAGCGTAAAGGTGTTTTCACTCGTCTGTTGTCAGCTATTACCATGGAGCAGATAGCAGAGCCATTTATTCGTCGCCGCGCTATTCGCCATCTTGAAAAAGGACGTGTGGTAATTTTCGGTGCAGGTACTGGCAACCCCTATTTCACAACCGATACGGCAGCATCATTGCGGGCGATTGAGATTGAAGCTGATATTATTGTTAAAGGAACGCGAGTTGATGGTATTTATGATTGCGATCCTGAAAAAAATGCCAATGCACAATTCTTTTCAGATATCTCCTATCTCGATGTTTTCCAGAAAAAACTCGCTGTTATGGATATGACAGCAATAACGCTTTGTAGTGAAAATTCACTTCCCATTGTCATTATGAATATGAATCAGAAGGGGAATTTTACAAAGTTGCTTCATGGTGAAAAAATCGGTTCACTCGTGCATGGTGAACTCTCTTAATCCGTTATGTTATAATCGTCATTCACATCAAAAAAGCGTTTGAGTACGCCCTGAATCTCTTGCCATCCAAATCCTCGGTTGCGCAGAAAGATCTCAAGCTTTTTTCTTTTCTCATTTTCTGTAGCCCCTCGTAACGTGTGGATTTTTTTTTCTGCTGCCTGATGGCAAAGTGAGGTACTATCATATTCTTGAAGCAGTTCGTTAATGACTGCTTCAGAAACGCCTTTTTTACGCAACTCCATACTCATTTTCATCGTTCCGGCTGGTTTCCTGCGCGACCGGCTTCTTATCAAGTCATGACCAAATGTTTGATCGTTGAGGAGCCCCCGTGTGGTTAAGGTATTGAGCACCGATTCAATCTCCTCTGAAGGATAGCCCTTTTTCCGTAGTTTCTGTTCAAGTTCTTTATGGCTATGATTACGCATACCGAGAAGCTTGAGAGCAAATGTTATAGCGGATATTGAGGCGTTGTTCATCATCGTCGATTGAAACATAAAAAAGTTATCGTATTTTTACCCTAATCTACTGGTTGAGAGTACTTTATCCAACTGCATCTGCACTATCTTGTGCTTATAG
>CAIQSY010000133.1 GCA_903874585.1 uncultured Chlorobiaceae bacterium
AGCCAAAACATTTATCATGGGCAGCTCCTCATTCAATGCTGAAGAACATAAAAAAATGCTCCGTTCATACTTTAACGGTCAGGGTTTTCAGCGATGGGCATCAATATATGGAGACGATAAGCTCTCATCAGTACGCAATACTGTTCGCCAAGGTCATGCGGTTATGATGGATAAGGCATTTGACTGGTTACAAAAACTGGGTTTACCAAAAGGGGCAACAGTGCTTGATGCCGGATGTGGTACCGGACTTTTCAGCATACGACTTGCTAAAGCTGGCTATAAAGTAACAGCTGTAGATATTGCCTCGCAAATGGTTGAAAAAGCGAAAATTGAAGCCATCAAGCAGGGAGTAGAGAAAAACATCGAATTCGAGGTCAACACCATTGAATCTGTAAGCGGAAAGTACGATGCTGTCGTCTGCTTTGACGTGCTTATCCATTATCCCGCTGAAGGATTTGCCCAAGCTTTCAGTAACCTGAGTCGCCTTACCAAAGGAGCAATTATTTTCACCTATGCCCCATACAATAAACTGCTCGCTTTGATGCATTGGGCTGGTGGCTATTTCCCCAAAAAGGAGCGCCGCACAACCATCCAGATGATCCGCGATGAAGAGATGAAAAAAGCTATGGAAAAAGATCGTATGCAAGTAAAAAGCAGGGAAAAAGTCAGTTTTGGATTTTACCACACCATGCTGATGAATGCCAGCCACCGCTGACATGAGGCTTTGATTGAAATTTTACTCAGGGGAATCTTTTAATGACCATCAAGGTTGATGTGAACGAAAACCCTATGCAGTTTTTATAAATAAATTGTAAATTAGTGGTCATTGACTTTTTTAGGTCTGTGCATGATTTAAGTTGTTGAGAACAACAACCACTACTTCGTAAAAAAACATATCTGGAGGATGGAGATCGATGAAAATACTGATGGTTCAGCCAAATTATCATTCAGGTGGAGCCGAAATTGCGGGCAACTGGACACCAAGCTGGGTAGCATATATCGGCGGTGCACTGAAACAGGCAGGATTTGATCAGGTGCGTTTTGTTGACGCTATGGCCGAAGATATTCCTGACGATCAGATTGAGGCGATTATACGCAAAAACAATCCTGATGTGGTGATGACGACCAATATCACCCCGTCAATCTTCAAGGCTCAGGCCATCATGAAGATCGCCAAAAAGGTGAATCCGAAGATCAAGACGATTATGGGTGGAATCCACTCAACCTTCATGTACCCACAGGTACTGAGTGAAGCTCCGGAAACCGATTACGTCGTTCGTGGTGAAGGAGAGGAAGTGACCGTCAACCTTATCCGAGAGATTGCTGCTGGTACCGATAAAAAAAATAGAGGTGAAATTACCGGTATTGCTTATGTGGATGATGATGGCAAAGTATTTGCAACCGCAGCTCATCCGGTTATTGAAGACCTTGATACATTAAACCCTGACTGGAGTCTTTACGACTGGGATAAATATATTTATACCCCTCTTAATTGTCGTCTTGCTGTACCAAACTTTGCCAGAGGGTGTCCCTTTACCTGTACTTTCTGTTCTCAGTGGCAATTCTGGCGCAGGTACCGTGCGCGCAGCCCGAAGAATTTCGTTGATGAAATCGAAATACTGGTCAAAAAATATAATGTGGGCTTTTTCATTCTTGCTGACGAGGAGCCAACCATTAACAAGCAGAAGTTTGTCTCTCTGTGCCAGGAGCTTATTGATCGCAAACTTAATGTTACATGGGGTATAAACACCCGTGTAACCGATATTATGCGTGATGCTGATCTGCTGCCTTTCTTCCGTAAAGCAGGACTCGTACACGTATCGCTTGGAACGGAAGCTGCAAGCCAGATGAATCTTAACCGTTTCCGTAAAGAGACCACCATTGAGGAGAATAAACTGGCTATCAAGCTACTGCAGAAAAATGGTATTGTAGCTGAAGCACAGTTTGTGATGGGGCTTGAGCATGAAACACCTGAAACTATTGAAGAGACTTACCAGCTCTGTAGAGACTGGGATCCTGACATGGCAAACTGGACAATTTACACCCCATGGCCATTCTCTGATCTCTTCAAAGAACTTGGCGACAGAGTGGAAGTCCGCGATTACTCCAAGTACAACTTTGTGACACCGATTATCAAGCCGGATAATATGGAGCGTGAAGATGTACTAAAGCTTGTGTTGAAATCTTATGCGCGTTTCTATGCACGCAAAAGCTTCTTTGGCTACCCATGGATCAAGGATCCTTATGTCCGCAAGTACATGCTGGGCTGCCTGAAAGCATTTGCACAGACCACCATTACCAAACGCTTCTATGACATTGATCGCGTTAAAACCAAGAACCGCAAGATTGAAATTGATCTTGGCTTCGACAAGTCGAGAATTCTAACAGAAGCAGAGGTTAAAAATCTTAAGGAACTGCGTCCGGAAATGGTCGCCGACATGAGCTTCGGTTTGAAAGAGGCAGGCTACCAACGCGAGCACGACGAGCACAATTGGGACGAATTCGACGAAAGCACCATCAAAGATCGTAACTCTTCGACTGTGCGTAATTGCTGAACAAGTGTCTCGATAAGCATAAGTATAAAAATCAAAAAACCTCTGTTCAACAGAGGTTTTTTGATTTTTATAGCCACTTACAATGTCATACAACTTTCCATCCATAATCATCAATTCACTTCCACCTTCATCACCCAATACGGTTCGCCATTATGCTCAACGCAGTTAAAGCGTTCTGACGCAAGGAGCTCCTGCATGATGGCGTCAGCTTTTTCGCTCTCTGCTGGAAAGCAGTCGGCAATGGCTTTGTGCAATTCGCGCTGCTGCACGGGATGGCGTGAGACGATAGCGGTAATGGCCTCGAGCTTGTCGGGGGCGTTGCGCAGATCCATGTTGCCCTTGAGGGGGTTGACAACGGTTGCCGCCGCTGAAAGAATGGCAATAGCACGTTCAATGCGCTCGTCGGATGGCAGGCGAATCTCCTGCTCAGGTGCCGGTCGGGTAGGGAGCACAAGATGCACCATATCGGGATTGATCTGCTTGAGAACGGTGCCAAGATCGTGGAGTGCTTCGTCGGAATCGTTGATGCCGCCGAGCAGCATCACCTCAATCCAGAGCCTCCCGTGATATTCTCGGCGAAAAGCGACAAGTCCATCAACATGCTGCTGAAAGGTAAACGCTGATGCTTGGCGACAAATCCGATCATGGAGGGCCGCCGAACCCGCATTGAGCGACGGAAGCACCGCATCGGCAAGCAGCAGTTCTTCCCGATATTCGGGAAGAGAGAGCAACGAACCGTTGGTGATAACAGCAACGGGCACCGTGGTGAGTTTTTTCACTTCGGCAATAAGCCAGCCGATTCCCTTGTAGAGCATCGTTTCACCAGAACCGACAAAGGTGATCCAGTCGAGAGGCTGGTTCAGCGCAAGCGTCTGGCGAATCTCATTGAGAATCTCTTCGCGGGGAAAAAATTCCTGCCGCTCAGTGACGTACTTTTTCGTTTTGCCAAGCTGGCAATAGATGCAGTTCCAAGTGCAGCTTTTCGGTGGAAGCAAATCCACGCCGAGCGACTGACCGAGCCGTTTTGAGGAGATCGGTCCAAAAACGTATTTCATAGGATTACCCTTTATTGGCAAGCGCAAGCTCTGCCATTTTCGCCTCACTTTCAGCTTCAAATGCCTCTTTTGAGACATGCGAAATCATCAAACTTGCAATGGCAAAGGCGATAATTTCCATCACAAAAATTGAGACATAAGCCCAGACATATTCACCCGTAACGTGATACACGACATCAATAATAATCCCTGCGCCAAGATGGCCGATAAAAATGGCAAGGCTCTGTGCTGTGCCCCAAAGCCCGATATAGACACCACTGCGACCTGCCGTCATCGACATCATCATCGAGATATTTGCCACGCTCGACGCACCCAGACCGATACCGGTCACCACCAGTGCCATGCGCAAAAACTGCACATCGCGGATAAACGCCGCGGCAATCAACAAGCCAAAGCCTGCTATGCAGAAAAGGTTGCCAATCAATGCACCGCGCTTCTGCCCGATTCGACCAAGCAGAAAGCCGGTGATGAGCATCAAGAGAAGCTGGGTGCCGCCCATCGTCGGCCTGAAGAGCTTGGTCGTTGTGCCAACGGACATGCCAAACACGTGAGCACCAAACGGATCCATAACAATTTCATTCGCGAAAAGGGCAAAAATTGAGATGAAGATATACGAGGCGAAAAAGAGTGTTTTTGGTGATGATGAGAGAAGCTGGAGCGATTGCGCAAAAGAGAGCGCATGTTTGCCTTTCCCCTCTTTCACCTCGGCATTGCGCTGCTCAACGCCCACCACCGCCACAAGCCCAATGCCAAGCGCCACAAGCCCGCCAACTTCAGCCACAGTAATAAGACGTTCAGGCGTAAAGACATCAAGATAAGAGCCGACAATTCGGGTGGAGACAATGGTGGTAAGCACCATCAACGTCCAGCTTGCTCCGGTCACTTTGCCGATATTATCCTCACCTAACGTATCAGCCAGCAACGCATAATAGGCCGTTGTGGCAACCTGAAGGCCAAACCCGAAAACGAGAAAAATCAGCGAGAGCTTCAGCAGACCAATATCAGTCAAGATGGCTGGAAAAAGAGCGGAGAGGTCAGTGCCCCCAACCTGCACTTCATAAGCGGCGGCGGGCGCCAGCATAAAGGAGAAAACACAGCAGAGCAATCCAAGCAGAATATAAGGCGTGCGCTTGAGCCCGAATATCTGCGAGCGATCCGACATGTTGCCCGCCCACACCTTGACACCAAAAATCGCCAGCAGCTCCTTGAGGCTTATCAGGCCAAAAACGATGGTGGCAGAAATGCGCAGCTCGGTGGTCATAACGCGGTTCAACGTGTCGAGCAGAAAACCGAGCATAATGCCAAATCCCATCTGAAAAAGAGAGAGGCGAATCAGATTAAGTTTTTTCATAACAGTGAAGCTAAACGTGGAGTTGTTATCAGTCAGAGCAGATGCTCAACAAGGCGCGCAAACAGAGGTGGAAATATAAGAAAAAAGCGTCCATCATTGCTGTGGCGGTTTAGCGGCAAGAAGCGCCGCAAGCCCTGTCATGCGTTGGGATGAGCGCTTGTTGCTGATCGCCGTAGAGAGTGCTTTTGGGTCGCCGATAACCATCACCAGCTTTTTGGCTCTGGTTACTGCGGTGTAGATAAGATTTCGCTCAAGCATGGAGAAGTGTTGCATGGCGAGCGGTATCACCACTGCGGGATATTCAGAGCCCTGGCTTTTGTGGATGGTGATGGCATAAGCAAGCGCAATCTCCTCAAGTTCTCCGAATTCGTAGAGCACCTCCCGACCATCATACAGCACGCTCACCGTGCTCTCCTCCTCGTCCACAACCGCAATGCGCCCGATATCGCCGTTAAACACCTCTTTATCGTAATTGTTCACCATCTGAATTACCCGATCGCCCTCGGCGTAAGTGGTTTCATATCGCACAATTTTTCGAGCGGCGTTGGGATTGAGCCGCTCTTGCAGCAGCGCATTGAGCGCTTTGGTACCAAGCGCACCTTTGTTCATGGGAGTCAGTACCTGAATATCGCGAAGAGGATCCATACCAAAACGGTCGGGAATACGGTCTGCCACAACACGCAGCAACATGCGCTGAATATCCGTTGCGCTCTCCGCAGAAACCACGTAGAAATCGGAGAGGTCAGCGCCTGATTGATGCGTGGGAATTGAGAATTCGCCACGGTTGATACGGTGCGCATTGACGATAATCATGGAGCTTTCAGCCTGACGAAAAATTTCCGTCAAGCGCACCACGGGCAAAACACCGGAGTTGATCATGTCTGCAAGCACAAAGCCGGGGCCAACCGGTGGAAGCTGGTCAACGTCACCAGCAAAGATCAGTGCTGAACGGCTGGAGATTGCCGCCAGCAGACGGTTCATCAGCACCACATCAATCATGGAGGCTTCATCAACAATCACCAGATCAGCTTCGAGTGGATATGACGTTCCGCGCCGAAAATCACGCAGAAAAGGATCGAACTCGAGGAGGCGATGGATGGTTTTCGCCTCTATGCCGGTGGCTTCGGAGAGGCGTTTGGCAGCCCGCCCTGTCGGCGCACAGAGCAGAACATTGAGCTTTTCTGTCCCCAGAATCTTCAGAATCGTGTTGATAATCGTGGTCTTACCGACACCGGGACCGCCCGTAATCACCATAAACTTGCTCGATAACGCAAGTGCAACCGCATTGCGTTGCGATTCCGACAGCTCAATGCCCGACACCTTCTCCGCTTGAGGAATCACCGCTTTCGGCTCAAGCGCTCCCCACGGCAAGGTGCCTGCCATAATGCGCTGGATGCTTTGCGCAACGCCCATCTCCGCACGAAAGAGCGAAATAAGGTAACACTGCTTTTCACCCTCAGTTTCAACAGCGACGATGGTGCCGATAGAAAGTTCCTGCAGCAGCGCCTCCTGTACCACCTCTTCAGGAATGTTCAACAACCGTTGACACTCGGCAAGCAGCATTTGCTCTGGAACGCGGCAATGCCCATCAAGCGAAAGCTCATGCAGCGTATAACCAATTCCCGCCCGCGCCCGCAGTGGCGAATCGTTGGCGATACCAATATTTCGCGCAATCTGGTCGGCGCTTTTGAAGCCGATTCCTGGAATATCGAGGATAAGCCGATAGGGATTGGCGCTCACAATCGCAAGAGCATCATCGCCATAAGCGCGATAAATGCGCACCGTCCGCGCCGTGCTCACGCCGTGCGATTGCAAAAAGAGCATGATTTTCTTCACCGCCTTCTGCTCCGCCCAACCGGCAGCGATCTGCTGCAACCGCTTTTTGCCAATGCCCGGCAGCTCAAGC
>CAIQSY010000134.1 GCA_903874585.1 uncultured Chlorobiaceae bacterium
ACCCTTTTTCATCATTTTTCACTTTTTTCGACATTTTTCCATATTTTCCTGAAAAAAACCAAAAAATATTATTTTTTCATTTTACATCAATTTTGACCTTTTTCATCAATATCTGACTCTTTTTCATCATTTTTCACTTTTTCGACATTTTTTTCATATTTTCCTGAAAAAATCCAAAAAATATTATTTTTTTCATTTTTCATCAATTTTGAGCTTTTTCATCAATATCTGACCCATTTTCATCATTTTTCACTTTTTTCGACATTTTTCTATATGGGTGGCAGCGGCATGTCGAGCTTACCAACCACTCCACTCAGAGGGTATGATGACCGAAGCCTCGGTTCGAAACTTGGTCAAAATTCTATAACATCGAGCAGTTTGTATGCTGGTAAATTTTATTCAAAATTCACTTCTGAGCTGCGCTATCCACTCTCCATGTCACAATCGATCAGTATTTATGGATTAGTGTTTGCAGAGGCGGGCAACTTGTGGGAAAATAAGCAGTCCGCTAATTTCTCTGATTTGAAAAAATCGGCTGGTCTTGGTCTGCGACTTTATCTCCCGATTCTTGGAAAAATCGGACTCGATTATGGCTATGGATTTGATGCCGTAGAGAGCATCCCTGATAAGCAAAAACAGGGATGGCTCTTCATGTTCAGTTTAGGATCAACAACAGAATAATAACCCGCAAAGCAGAGGCTGAACAGTGTAAAGCCTTGGTTCAGCCTCTGTTTTTAAGGCGAGCAAGTTCATCACGAAGTTTTGCAGCCTCTTCGTAATTTTCATTATTGATGGCATCATTGAGTGAGCGCTGCAGCTCTTCAATAAGTGTATCGGGTGAGGAGATCACTCGTTTTGGTGCAACCTTTTCAGATTCCTTTTCAGATTCATCGACAACCGCATCCCCACGCTCTTCTTTCTGCTCTTCTTTAATCCCTGCTTCAATCATAATCTCTTCCGTCACAAATAATGGCGCATTGAAACGCACAGCCAGTGCAATAGCATCACTTGGACGAGCATCAATTTCATGCACCTCACCATTCATTTCACAAATAACCTTTGCATAAAAGGTTTCGTGGTGCAACTCATCAATAATAATTTCATTGATATGCAAATCAATGGCATCAGCTATATTTTTAAAAAGATCGTGTGTAAAGGGTCGCGGGGGCTTAATGTTTTCAAGCTTCAAGGCAATTGCCTGCGCCTCAAACCCACCAATAATAATTGGCAGTTTGCGCTTGCCTTCAAGTTCATAAAGAATAAGAGCATAAGCACCGTTCGTATGCGGGCTGGTGGAGAGTCCGAGAATATCTACCTGAAGTTTACGCATGAATAAAAAAATTAACAGTGCACAAAAATCATAACAACAGTAACTATCATTTTTTGTAACAATAAAGTACCGCTAATCATTTCCTCTTCAAAACATCCTGTACCGCATCAATCAGCTTTGAAAGAATAAAATGCACATCTCCTGCAATCCCATAATCAGCCACATCAAAAATCGGCGCATGGCGATCGGTGTTAAGAGCGACTATTGTGCCGGCAGCACCGATACCAGCAAGATGCTGCACAGAACCAGATATACCACAGGCAATATAAAGTGCGGGTGCAACGCTTTTACCAGTTTGACCGATTTGCTCGCTATGCGGCCGCCACCCTTCATCCACAACAGGACGGCTGGCACCAACAGCGCCACCAAGAAGCTCTGCCAAACGCTCAAGCAACACAAAACCATCAGCGCCACCCATACCTCTTCCACCAGCAACAATAATATCTGCCTCCGTAAGATCCTTTGCTCCCTGGCACATCACAAGCTGAGATGCCACTGCCAACAGCCCGCCACTGAGAGATGGGCTGTTGTGATCAAGCGCAATAAACTCTCGTTGCCCTTGAGATGGATTCGCCACGAACGTTGGAAATGATGAAACTGTATAAATTTTTGGAGCACATTCTGGTTGCAGGAGTGCGAATGCTGCACCAGAATAAACAGCACGTCTCGCTCCATAATCACAACCTGATTGATTAAATTGCGGAACACCTGATAACAACGATGCCTTCAAGCGTATCGAAAGTTTTGGAGCAAGCTCCTTACTCAGCACCGTATCTGCAAAAAACAGCGCGGTACAAGCCTGTTGAGTAAACGTTTCAGCAATAAGACGAACGTCATACTCCGCATTATAACCATCGAAACACGGATTATTTGTATAAAAGATCCTGCCATCCCCATGCAGTTTACCATCAAGTTGCTGCAAATTTACCGCACCAAGAAGTAATCCCGAGAGAACACAAGCCTCTTGTCTGGCAACGTATGCTTGCAACATATTCCACAGCTCTAACGAAGCTTGCTTAACCACCCCACCTCTCTGCTCGAGAAATACAAGATAATGATTCATCGCCTTATTGATGTTTATTCAAAACAACGCATGCTCTTCATGAAGAAACCAAACTAACTCCTTTTCATCCGTAAGGAATCGGCACTGCTTTTTTCGCTCAAAAGGCTGTAGCGCTGTTATGGTCACACGCGGGGAATCATCCGGCAAAAAAGATAACTGTTCGATAGTTTTTTTTCTTGCCTCCATAACAGCTTTAATGCTCGTTTTGCGAGGAATATTCAATCCTTTTTCAGTGCTGAACAGGGCTGGAGTGTGTAACTCAAACGATTCAATACCACCTTCAATCTCACGCTCAACCTGCAAGGTTTCTGCCAAGAATTGTAATGTGGTTATACCCGTCACTGCGGTTATGCCAAGCAATTCGGCAAGCATTGATGGCACCTGAGCACTCTGAAAATCAGTGGATTGTTTGCCACAAAAAATAAGGTCAGGTAACGTCTCTTTATAAAAAGCAGTAAGCGCTTGCGATAACACCTGCGCTGTTTGCAATGGGTCGGACGCTGGAGTATCAATAACATGCACCGCATGATCGGCACCCATTGCAAGGGCTTTACGAAGCATCTCTTTTGCAGAAGCAGGCGCAACAGTAAAAACGGTAACAACACTCTCAACAAAACGCTCTTTACAACGCACTGCCTCTTCAAGCGCATACTCATCGTAAGGGTTCATAACCTCATTGACTCGCGAAAGATCAACGCGACCATCCACAAAACCAATCACTGAGGCAGTATCAGGTACTTGGCAGAGACATACAGCAAGACGCATAGAGAGGATTCCCGAAATGGCATAATTAAAAAAGCCGCTTAAAAGCGGCTTTAAAAAGGAACAAGTGCCCGAGAGGAGATTCGAACTCCTACACCTTTCGGCGCTACCCCCTCAAGATAGTGTGTCTACCAATTTCACCACTCGGGCTTACCAAATTCAAGAGTACTTCGTAGCACTCTGTGAGAATAGAAGGACTCGAACCTTCGACCCTCTGCTTAAAAGGCAGATGCTCTACCGACTGAGCTATATTCTCGACCTTAAAAGGTACATGAGTACCGGAACTTACTTATTCTGGTATCTCTGGCGCTTCTTGTGCCTGTTCTTACGACGCATCTTTTTGCGCTTATGTACCGCCATCTTATGGCGTTTTCTCTTTTTTCCGCAGGGCATATAGTAAGTGTCTTTCCTCTTGTTTTAAAGGCTGATAATATAGGAAGTTTTTTTAAACGTACAAACTTTATAAGAAAGATTAAGCATTCATGTATTTAAAAAAGTCCTTGTTATCCTTGGTATCACCCATTTTTTCCCGCATGAACTCCATACATTCAATCGGATTTTTATCAGCAAGATATTTACGCAGAAGCCATGTTCGGGAAAGCTCCTCTTGTGAAAAAAGCAGCTCCTCTTTTCTGGTACCAGAACGAAGAATATCAATTGAGGGGAAAACTCGGCGTTCAGAGAGTCGGCGGTCGAGCAGCAACTCCATGTTTCCGGTTCCTTTAAATTCTTCAAAAATAACATCATCCATTCGTGAACCAGTATCAACAAGCGCTGTAGCAATAATCGTAAGACTTCCACCCTCCTCAATATTACGCGCTGCGCCAAAAAAACGTTTTGGTTTCGTGAGCGCATTAGCATCAATACCACCCGACAAAATCTTGCCCGAGTGCGGAATAATGGTATTGTGCGCCCTTGCAAGCCTTGTAATGGAATCGAGAAGAACCACCACATCGCGACCAACTTCAACAAGACGTTTTGCTTTTTCGAGCACCATGTCAGCCACAAGCACGTGACGCTCCGGATCCTCATCAAAGGTTGAACTCACAACCTCTGCCTGCACACTGCGTGCCATATCGGTCACCTCTTCAGGGCGCTCATCAATAAGCAGCACAATCAGATAAACCTCTGGATGATTTTTAATGATGGCATTAGCTATCATCTGCAACAGCATGGTTTTACCTGTTTTTGGCTGCGCCACAATGAGACCTCTCTGCCCTTTACCAATGGGAGTATAAATATCCATAATTCGCCCGCAATACTCGCTCTGCTTCGTCTCAAGCTTGAGACGTTCACGAGGAAACAGTGGCGTCAGATTTTCAAAGTAGGGACGTTCACGCGTAATTTCTGGATCGTTGCCATCAATGGTATTAATCTTGAGTAATGCAAAAAAACGTTCGCCCTCTTTTGGTGCTCGCACTTGACCGGAAACTGTATCTCCGGTGCGCATATTAAAGCGTTTAATTTGTGAGGGGGAAACATAAATATCGTCAGGAGAGGAGAGGTAGTTATAATTAGCGGATCGTAAAAAGCCATAACCTTCGGGAATCACTTGCAGAACACCGGTATTGACCATCACATTTCCACTTTCAGAGTCGGTATTCTTTTGCGATTGAGCTTCGATAATCTTGAAAATAAGCTCCTCTTTACGTAATCCGGCAGCCATGACACCAAGTTCTTTGGCTAAAGCATGCAGCTCAGAAACCTTCTTTTTCTGGAGCATGTTAATGTCCAGACCTTTAAAACTCGAATTGTTCGACATTGTAATAAATAGTATTCAACGCTGGTTTTAAGAAATCCATAAATCCTTTCGATAAAGTAATGGGGAGCAGCATCAGAACCACCCAATCCATGAGGATATCGTTCCACGCATAAGAAGGAAATAACCTTTAACGCTTGATCACGCTGCATAACAGCGGAAAAAAAGAATAACTGGGGAAAAGTGTCTCTATAATTGAAAAAGGGATAATCACGACAAGGAATTTGGTGAAGGTGTGACCTCTCACTCATATAAGAAGATTTGTTGTAGATAAGTTAAATATATAAAAATTATTGTAAACAAAAGCACATCACGAACCACCAGCAAGAATATCTCCGGCGAGATAAAAAGAGCCTGTCACCAGAATCAAATCATCAGCTCCGGCTTGAGCCTGTAATGCAGCAATCCCCTTCCGTGCATTATCGCAAACAGTAGCATCGCCACCCAAATGTTTGCACAATACCGCAAGTGAGGAAGCCGGAACACTGCGTTCAGAAGGAATATCGACCAGAACGAATGAACAATCGAGACGGAGCAGCTCTTGAATAATCGCCTCAGCATCTTTATCCAATGCCAAACCAAGCATGACCACCATGCGATGGTAAAGATGCCGAAATGAGGCAAGTGTATCGACCGTTACACGCATCCCTGCGGCATTGTGCGAGACATCGAGAAGTACTGTCGGAGAAGTGTCGATTTTTTCAAGGCGTGCCCTGTAACCAGTCTCTAATAAGCGCTCAAGACCAATTACGATATACTGTGGCGCAATACCAGCAGCTTCAGCCACCATAACAGCAAGAGAGAGATTGGAAACTTGAAATGAGCCAGTCAGTGGGGCTTTCAATGCGGAATAGTGCTGTGAGGCTGTCTTGAGATCCAGCTCAATCATTCCCGGCTCCTGAGCAGATATCTTGCAGACGGCATCTTTTCCAGCAACAGAGAGTGATGCCTCACATAATTCAGCCATCTTCTGGATTGGCACAAACGCTTCAGGCTCAGAGACTGCAGTAAAAACCTTGCACCCTTTTTTGATAATAGCAGCCTTCTCTGCCGCAATCTTGGCAAGCGTATCGCCCAGCCATTCGGTATGGTCAAAAGCAATACTCGGAATCACCACATACGTCGGTTGAACCACATTGGTAGCATCAAGCCGACCACCCATACCTGTTTCGATAATGGAGACATCAACACCCTCATCGGCAAACCACGCAAAAGCTATGGCAGTGGTTGCTTCAAAAAAAGTTGAATGGTTGTCGATAACCGCCTGCTGTATCTGTGAACAGTAGTGCACTACCCTTTCATGCGGAATCTGCTCACCATTAATACGGATACGTTCAGTAAAATCAACCAGATGGGGTGAAGTATAGAGCGCTGTTTTCCTACCACTTGCCTGAAAAATTGAAGCACACGCCGCCGCCACCGTTCCTTTGCCGTTTGTTCCTGCAATATGCACTACGTCACCAAGGCGTTGCTGAGGTGAACCAAGCATTTCAAGCAAAGCATAGACACGCTCCAAACCGGGTTTTATACCAAACCTGTGCAGAGGATAAAGAAAATCGAGAGCCTCCTGATACGTCACCGTTAATTAACTTTTATGAATAGAAACCAGCGCAGCTTTCACCACCTCTTCAACACTCAATGCTGCCTGCTGTTCAAGAATGGTAACCACAACTTTGTGAACTATTGGACGAGAAAAACCAAGCGTTACGAGAGCATTGATGGCATCGTCACGCAGGTGGCTTGCCTGAACAGAAACTGGGGCACTCATACTGCCAACAGGCGTGAGCTTCAAAATTTTATCTCGCAAGTCAAGAATAATACGGGCGGCGGTTTTTTTGCCGACACCAGAAATGCCATACAATTGTTCTGGAGAATTGGCTACAATAGCCTCATGCACCTCTTGTACTGATAATCCAGAAAGGACTGCCAACGCCAGTTTTGGGCCAACACCAGAAGCAAGCAGGAGTAAGCGAAAAAGCTGGCGCTCATCTTCACCGATAAAACCGTAGAGTTGCAGGGCATCTTCCCTGACATAGAGATGGGAAAAGAGAAGGACATCGCTACCCTGTTCGGGTAACCGTCGATGGGTAGTTGCAGAGATCAAAAACTGATAAGCAACACCAGCGACCTCAACAACAGCCTCGTCCGGCAGCACTGAAACCAGCGTGCCACGAAAATATGCAAACATGAATTGAGGATAAGAATATTCAGGCTGGAGAGATTATCCAACCTGAATGTCAAACAACGAAAGTAAAAAATGTGCTGGAGAGAGTGTTACTCCTGACCTGCCTTTACATACCCGTTGAAAAGCTTGGTCAATTGCGATTTTTTGCGAGACGCTTTATTAGCGTGTATATAATTTTTTACCCCAAGGCGATCAAGCTTTTGAACAGCCGCACGGTAGGCAACTTCAACTTGCGCTTTATCGGCACTGGTGTCAACAAGTTTCTGCACAGTCTTCAGCAGCACTTTCAGCTCTTTTTTTCTTGCTCTGTTTCTGGTATTTCTTTTTTCTGACTGCCGGAGTCTTTTCTCTGCTGATTTATGTAAAGGCATAGACGCTTACTCTCAGGATAAAATATTAGTGAATAACAAATGGTATTCAATATAAGAGAAACAAAGAAAAAGGCAAACAAGAAAAATTGTGAACAAGAATCATAACTATCCTGTGATGCTGAACTGCAAGCCTTCAGGCATGAGCTTACGGTACATTATCACACCTCTTTTTTCTTATATTGCGCAAAAAATTTTCAGAACAGATCGAACCTCTCTTTATAACCAGACAACAGCACCTTTATGAGTTTGATGATTAGTGTTTCCGGCATTCGCGGAGTCGTTGGTGAAAGCTTGACTCCTAAGAATCTAACCGCATTTGCCATGGCTTTTGCGTCGTGGACTCTTCGGCGAACTCATAAACAAAAGGCAAAAATTGTTATCGGACGCGATACCAGACCTACCGGTAAAGCGATAAGTGACCTGGTCAGCAATACGCTGCTGCTTTGCGGGTGTGATGTTATTGATCTTGGTATCGCCACCACACCAACCGTTGAAATTGCGGTGACGGCTGAAAAGGCTGATGCGGGACTGATTATTACAGCATCACACAACCCTGTTGCCTGGAATGCGCTGAAAATGCTCAACCGCCATGGCGAGTTCTTAAACGCTGAAGAGGTAACGGAGCTCCTTGATATTGCTGAAAAGGAGCAATTTATCACGGCACGCTGGGATGCCATCGGTGCAATCAGCACAAATGACCGTTACGATGCCTATCATACTCATCAAGTCCTGAACCTGCCATGTATTAACACACAACTCATTGCAAAAGAGCATTTTAACGTGCTGGTTGACTGCGTTGAAGGCGCAGGCTCTTCGATTGTTCCAAAG
>CAIQSY010000135.1 GCA_903874585.1 uncultured Chlorobiaceae bacterium
AACCTGTATGAAACTCGATATCTCCTTCTGGGATTACCTCGGCGATCGCCTGCATATCTTGCCCAAGGGGTCTGTCCCCTATCTGCCCGATTTGGTCGCCACTCGTACTTGAGTGCCGGCCCGCCTTGTTGCCGATGTTACATAACATTCAGCTAACCCCTTGGAAAAGTTGGAGCGGGCGACGAGGATCGAACTCGCGACCCCGACCTTGGCAAGAAACTCGGTTATAACCCAAACAATGGGTTAGATTGCGTTGCCTGGCCAAATATCTCCTAATTTTCCACATCGTACCATTCATTTTGGTTCACTGTGCCAAAGGGAAACCCGCGATCCTAGCGGCTGCAATCGGTTGAACATCCCCCCTAGATATTAGCCCGCCTCAAGCCTAGGAACTAATTATCTGAACCGAATTGGCCAACCTTTTTTCTGCCCCTATTAGAGTGGTGTAATATCTTTGCTCGATTCCAAAAAGCACCTTCTTTAAATGCTCTTCTGTACTAATTTGAAAAGCTTCGTCTTTGAATGGAACATCCTTACAATAAGAGGAGATATACGCGAAAATTTTTTTCTTATCATTTGCGGAATATGCATTAAGCGTGTCCATCGCCAAAGCAATACGTTTTCTGTTTGCTTCTTTGACTTTTTTAGCAGAGTAATCCCCTTGGAGAGCAATAAAGGAATTGGCCAAAAACACGCCCACTTCCCCATCTGTTGCTGTGCGATACAATGCCTCAATACCCCGGAACATTATTTTTAGCTTGGGGAAGTCTCTAAAATAGAGCGTATCATTTGGCGTATCGTATACTGCGTCAACATGGGGATTTAAAACAATAATAGGCTTGTCTTCTTCAAGGGTTGGCTCATCACTTATTTCAAACCACTTTTTTGTAAGCAGTTGATTCGCAGCAAGCTTCTGAAAGAGGAAATAGTTGCCTTGCTTGCTACAAAAATAACTGATTTGAGAATATTTGTTTGCAGGCAACTGCAAATAACCTGCGGTGTTAAAAGGCACTCCGATCAGTTCGTTCGGAAACTTAAGAGAAGAAAACCTCCCTATTTTGTACCACTCGTCATCTTCAAGTTTGTAACTCGGATCAAATTTTTGGGTTCCCGATAAATCAGGAAGAGCAAAAAAAGCACCTTTTTGCGACATTACTTTATAAATCTGCCCTGACGTTCCCCACAGCTTAGCCATCAGGTAATTCATTAGCCTGCTCCCAAATCGATGAAGGTGAAATCATTTATCCGCTTAATCTCATGCAACCCCACAGAACCGGCAGTCTTAAGATTCTTCTTTGTGATTATTAAGATCTTAGAGTTGTGTTGATCGACAGCGTAATAGAACTGGAATCCCAAGACAAAATAGAGTGGATATAAAATATCCAGTGCGCGAAAAGAAGACAAATATGTAAATGATCCCGAAAATAAATATGAATTGCTGATAGTTCTGAACACTCAATGCGACGAAAAAATACCCTAAATAGCTGGGCAAATAACCATCATTGGCAGGCTCAATTGAAGTCAGCGAATTTTTAGAAATAGTATCTGATCCAAGAAATCTTGCTAAGTAAACGCTGAGGGCAGAAAAACCCAAAGCAAGCATAAAATAAATTGTAACTGCCTAGCCGTACCGAGTGAGTCTGGCGGGTCACAGGCTTAAGTTAAAGGGAGGCAAGCGGTAGATTTGTATTGCGGTGACGCC
>CAIQSY010000136.1 GCA_903874585.1 uncultured Chlorobiaceae bacterium
TCCGGGGGGCAAAGGTGCTATAAAAGCCTGCCATCTCCTTTCTGCCGAAGAGGTTGATCTTTATCAACGGGTGCAATACAAAAAAGTTATGCTCGTTAAGCAGGCAGTGGCAAGGCGTCTAATATGTTGTTGTCAAACATGTTTCTCACTATCCGCAGACATTTTCGACAAGCAGTTTTAAGCTTACCGGTCAGTATCAGTGCGCGCAAGAAGAGTATATTCTCCGCATGCTCCCGCTTCCAAAATATCCCAGCACCTTTGATACGAAGATTGATGACTCTGCGAATGGCACTTTCCACCGTACCACTACCAGTGGGCAGTCCGTTATCACGGAATGTTTTATATTGAAATCTGGTGTGGTCTCCAAAATATTCATTCAGCTTTTTCAGTGCAGCTTTTAGAGCTTTTCTTTTCCCGGAAAGTTTATCCCTGACGAGATCGATAATCCCATTTATATTGCCATTCCAAAGCAGTTCCCGGATCTGGCAGGAAAGTTTTAGGCAGTGCTTTTCTGAAAGTTTCAGGGCATCAGAGACTGTTTTTTTCACAATACCGATATTCTGTTTTGCGTGTGTATAGTCCAGAATCTGTTTTGCATTATCCAAGCGTAGTTCTCTGATAAGCTTCTCGGTTCTTGGCCAAATGCCTTTTCCGCCATCAGCACAAAAAACAACTTCTGATGCCTCATCAAGATTTATCGACAAAAGGTAGTGCTTGAGCAGTTCAAAAAAATCATCCAGACTCCCACACGATCCATCAAGGATTGGACTGACAGATTTGATTTTCTTGCCATCTTGATCAAATTGACTAATCGTAAGCAATCTTGGTTCAAACCAATCGGTTGAATATCCTTGCCTTTTTTGGCCTTTCTTGCGCTTACCGCGTTTTGGACATCGCTCACGGATACGTCCCCCATCAACGCAGACCAAAATTTTTATACCTGGCTTTTGCCAGACTGCGTCACCATTACATTCCATCCTGGTATTTTTAGCCAACCCGGCAAATCGGATGGTGATATTTTGCAGAAGATGCTCATTGATTGCAATTCCAAAGCCACGCAAAGCATTGGCGGCAACTTCGAAAGAGGGACAAAGCACAGCCATAGACACACAAATCTCTATCAATGCCGGACTGATACGTTTGATTATGCCCAGGAGTTCCAGGCCGAGATGTCGTAACGCCCCTTTATGTCGAATCGATACTCTGCCGCGTTTTCTCTTTGGTTTCGCCCGGAGAAACACCGGAGATCGAATCTTCCATCGTCTTCCAGACTTCAACCGGACAGTAATTTCACGATATTCAAGGAAACGACAGGCACATTGGGTGCTCCATCGTTTCAATATTTTCAAAAAGACAACATTTGACAGTATCGAGTTGAGCCTGGCGGTAATTTCATGCTCCGCTATTTCCTGATATTTTTCATACACATTTTGCTCATACGCTGCAAAATTTTCCGTACCCAAGGTTGTAGTTATTGCATCATCTACTGTCACGACCCGATTCCCTCGAAGGTTGTGACTTGCTCTGTACGCTTCTCCTCTACGCAAGCAACACTTTGCGAAAATCACGTCGCACAGGGTAAACAAAAATGTCTTTTATCGGCACCTTGAGTGTGCTGTTACGATCCTGACGACTTCTCCCTTTGGTTTGGCCGATCTTGATCCAGTTTGCCGCCTTGTAGCATGTACCAAGGTAACGCGTTGTATCGACAAATGTCTCTACAGCCGCTATCTCGGTCCCATAACGCTGTTTCCAGTCCTGAGGTAACCGGCGGAGGCAAGCCCCAAGAACATAACTGGCCAGATGCGGAACCCGGACCCAGTCCAATATCAAAAACCGCATGTTATTGCATATCAAACCAAGATTTCGTTCACGGACATCTGCAGACCAACCTATCCAGCGATCACGGTCATCAATTTTCCAGGCGGCGGCTCCAAAAAGCAGGCAACCAAGAAAACGCTCATTGTCGTGTCCAAGGATCAGATATTTCATGTTCTGCCCGACAGGGCGTCCATAGCTGAGATAATGATATTCCTTAACAAGATAGTTGAAGGCTTTCTCATATTCAGCGCAATCCCTCGCATTTACGACCTTTACAGGCTTGATGTCAGCCAACAAGCATGATATCAAACTCCGGTCAACCTTTACTGATTCAA
>CAIQSY010000137.1 GCA_903874585.1 uncultured Chlorobiaceae bacterium
TGCCCGCTTTTCGCAATTGCCACGCAAGCTGCATGGCGTAATCCGCCAGCTCCTGCTGCTGCACAACCAGATAAACAAGCGGCGCCTCGACGGGAATTGCGCCGAGCAGCCCTTGCTTTTCCATCGTGATCAGCAAGCGCTCCATACCAACGGCAAAACCAACAGCAGGAAGATCCGCCGAACTGCCAAGCTCACGGGCAAGAGCATCGTAACGACCGCCACCGCCAATTGCATCCTGAGCGCCAAGCTCTGCGCTCGTTACTTCAAACGCTGTATGGCAATAATAATCAAGTCCTCGCACCAGCCGATGATCAATATCGTACGAAATATGTCGCTCGCCAAGGTAGAAGAGCACCTTTTCAAACTCCTGCAATGAAGAGGCTTTGAGGTAATCGTACAGTTTAGGAGCGCCGGCAACCAGCTCCTGCATCGCTGGATTTTTGGAATCGAGAATACGAAGCGGATTTTTTTCAAGGCGCTCTTTCGAGGCATCATCAAGAGTGGCGTGGAATGGGGCGAAATAGGATTGCAGCGCTTCACGGTAGCGCAAACGGTCATCCGTATCGCCAAGGGTATTGATGCGAAGTTTCAGCTCTTTCAAGCCGAGCGCCTCAAAAACCTGCATCATCAACGTTATGACCTCAGCCACAGCAGCCGGAGATGACGCGCCAAGCAGCTCCGCGCCAAACTGCGTAAACTGACGCTGCCTGCCTGCCTGCGGTCTCTCCTTGCGAAAAAGTTCACCAATGTAGAAGAGCTTATGAACTGGCGCCAGCGACAACAGATTTTTCTGTAGCGCAGCACGCATAACACCAGCCGTCATTTCAGGACGTAACGTCATTGAACGACCTTGGGGATCGGGCTGAAACGAAAACATCTCCTTGCCAACAATATCGGTTGTTGCACCAATTCCTCTCTGAAACAGATCGGTGTACTCGAACATGGGCACACGGATTTCACGAAAACCGTACAACGACGCTTGCCGACGCACAACCGCTTCGACATAGTGCCACCTGACGACCTCTTCTGGAAAAATATCTCGGGTACCTTTTACTGACTGGTAGTATGACATAGTACTTTATATATGCGGAAAATCTTTTTCCTCCTCCCTGAACAGGGCAATAACCTCTGCGGGAGAGGTTGCCCGCACAAGTTTCTGGCGCACATCCTCACGTCCGGCAAGGCGTGTAATGCGACCAAGGAGCTTTAAATGTTCGGCGAGCATCTCTTCGGGAGTGGCAAGAAGAAAGACAATTTTGACAGGTTCATGATCAATTGCATTAAAATCAATCGGCTTCATCAACGTAGCAAGCGCCATAACGGGATGGCTCACACCTGAACTTTTTGCGTGAGGCAGCGCAAGGGTTTTACCAATACCGGTGGACATATCCTGCTCGCGTTTGAGCACGTCTGCACGAAGCTTGCCAATATCTGCCACTCCCGGATGATTGCCCACAATGGAGAGCATTTTGTCGATCACCTGACTTTTTAACGAAAGCTCAAGATTTAAAACGATATAGCTTTCCGAAAGAAGGCTTTCAATTTTCATAATGGCAACCTCTCGCAATTAATTCGCCCGCGGACGAATGAGTCTCCTCAGCTTATAAAATTCTTGCTCTATTTCTTGGTCTAATATAAAAAACATTTGGCTTCCATAGCGCTACAACATTGCCGCCATTATGACCGCTCAAAGATAAAAGGTCACAAAATAGATCAATGGTGAAACGAACAGAATGGTATCAAAACGGTCGAGCACACCACCGTGTCCGGGAATCAAGCTGGACGAATCTTTAACGCCAGCATCACGCTTGAACATTGATTCTACAAGATCGCCCACTGGACTTGCAATACCAATCAGCATTCCGGCTAACAAGGCAGTCGTCATAGAGAGTTGCGGCACACCATAGCTGTACAGTATTGCCACAAAAGTGCTGCCACACAACCCTGCCAAAAAGCCTTCCCATGTTTTGTTAGGGCTCAGGCGGGGAAATAAGCGACGTTGAATAAATTTGCCGCCAAACGTACTCCCGCCGAAATAGGCAAAAATATCAGCCGCCCACACACAAAAAAAGAGCAGAAAAACCATAACCTGACCTTGATGATCGGGAGCATCGAAACGAAGGCGTAAAAGACTGAAGAATGAGAGGTTAACGTAAAGAAGACCTGTCAGAAAAGAGCCAAGATTGAGCAGAGGTGAACCCTCTTTTACAAAGAGTTCCATAACCATCAGCAACAGAACAACCGCAAGCAGCAACTCCCAAGCCTCTACGTAATGCCAGTAACCATTAAGCTGGAAGAGAACGGTGATCAACAACCCAGCCCACAATTGCGGAGGATGAGCTTTCTCGGCTGCAAGGTGGTGAAACTCGAACACTGCAAAAAGTGCAAGAAACAACACCAGCGCAAAAAAAACCAAACCACCAACCCATATCGCCCACAATAAAAAAGGAATACCAACCAGAGCCACCAAGACTCGCTGCAACAAA
>CAIQSY010000138.1 GCA_903874585.1 uncultured Chlorobiaceae bacterium
AGATACTCGGCGACGAAACGTATGGAGGTGCCTCACTGCGCACACTCCCCTTCAGCAAAAGCGAAGGCTTTGTACGGAACCTGCTCGACCTGCTGCCGCGCCAGGCACTGCACGCCGAAACGCTCTCATTCCAGCAGCCAACCAGCAGGGAGACTCTCACTTTTACCGCACCGCTGCCGGAGGATATGGAACTTGCGCTGGAAAAAATACGCGGCATGGTGCATCAGTTAGGTGGAGAAACAACATGATGGTTGCTTGGGGTGCTCAAAAAGAACTGTTGATAACGAGTCAAACATTGGCTATGTTCTGGCTATAATAGACAGAATTAAACAAATCCAATTATCGGAGACAAAAAGATGAAGACATGGCAACTGCAACATGCCAAAAATCATCTGAGCGAAGTTGTCAGAAACGCGCTGCACGAAGGGCCACAGACCATTACCCTGCATGGCACGCCAACCGCTGTTGTCATCTCTTTCGATGAATATTCAAAGGTTGTGAATGTTCGCAAGCCAGAAAATACGCTTTCAAGTTTTTTTCATACTTCACCTCTCCGAAATATCACCATTGATCTCAACCGATCGAAAGATACAGGGCGGAACGAGGTGATACTGTGAAATACCTTTTGGATACCTGCGTCATTTCTGAGCTGATAAAACCACAGCCATCACAGAATGTTACCAGTTGGATTGATAGTTGTCATGAAGAAGATTTTTATTTGAGTGTTATCACGCTTGGTGAAATTGAAAAAGGGATTACAAAACTCGCTGAAGGCAAGAAAAAAATACAACTGCAGGCATGGCTTGCTGATGAATTAATGGAACGGTTCAGCGGTCATATTTTGAATATCACAACTGAAGTTGCGCTTCTTTGGGGAGGCATACTCGGCAGTTCGGAGAAAAAAGGAGTGACTCTTCCTGTTATTGATGCGCTTATTGCGGCAACAGCAATTATAAATAACATAACCCTTGTCACACGGAACACCTCTGATATGTCGGCATCCGGCGCACCTCTTTTTGACCCATGGGAGTAGCAACGCAGATAAAGAATACCCGAACATGAAAAAAATAATGGTGTACAAACTGTTTTTTATTTTCTCTCAAATCTGATACAACGTAACCAATGAAAGTCATCGGCATTAACGGCAGCCCTCGCAAGAATGGCAACACAGCAAAGCTCATCAACAAAGTGTTTGAACCACTCGAAGCTGAAGGCATTGAAACGGAACTCATTCACATTGGCGGCACGCTCATCAGGGGATGCCTCTCCTGCTACCAGTGCATCAAGCTTAAAGACAAGCGTTGCACCACCAAAAACGATCAGTTCAATGAGATATTTGAAAAAATAGTGGCAGCTGATGCGCTGATTCTCGGATCGCCTGTTTACTTCGCCGACATTACGCCGGAGCTGAAAGCGCTGATTGATCGAGCCGGGTTTATTGCCCGTGTCAACGGCCACCTGTTGCGCCACAAAGTGGGTGCTGGCGTTGTGTCACTACGCAGAGGCGGTGCCATTCATGCGTTCGACTCCATCAATCACCTTTTTCAGATCAGCAGTATGTTCACCGTTGGTTCAACGTATTGGAACATGGGATTCGGCGGACGAGAAGGCAGCGAAGTTGAAACCGATAAAGAGGGAATGGAAAATATGGCAGATCTTGGGCGATCAATGGCTTTTCTCCTGAAAAAACTGCATTGCTGCAGTAACGAGCAATAACCCATTGACCAAAAGAGGCAAGAGAGTTCTCGCTATTCGACTTATGTTTATATATTAAGAGTGATAATGACCAGTGACATAACAGCAACAACATTTCGACAAGTTTTTCTCGACATAACTTTCATCATCTCATAAAAATACAAGCACTATGGCAAACGAAACCAACGGCGTTTTTTCCGATCTCTTCAATGCGGTCGGCGCTCTTCTTCAGAATGTAGCTGATACGCTGATAAGTGGCGTATCGTCCGCAAGTTCAGTCGTGCAGTCATGTACCGATTTGTGCGGTACCATTCTTACCAACACCATCAACACTGCCGTTCAAATTATCCAGAGCGTGTCAACGGGCATCACCACAGCAATTGCTCCGAAAAAGTAACCTGCGCAACTACCTCACCATCACTCCACTTGAAATAACGTGGAGTGATGGTGTTCTTATTTCCTCCCGAACATACGGTCGAGCTGATCAAGAGAGAGTTTGATAATTACTGGTCTGCCGTGCGGACAGGTATAAGGCTCACGTGTCGCAAACAAGTTGTCAATCAAGGAGCGCATCTCTTCTAAAGAGAGCTTTTGACCAGTCATAATCGCATTTCGGCATGAGTATGATTTCGCAAGATTATCGCGCTTGTCAAGCTTGAGTTTGGCGGCGTTATCCTGATATTCAGCAATCATATCCTGCAAAATGGTCACCTCCGTGCCTGGTTTGACATCTTGCGGAACACCTTCAATCATGATGGTTTTATTGCCAAAAAGACGCAGATTGAAACCAAGACGGTATAAATCGTCACGAATCTCCTCAAAAACCTCATACTCCCATGCTCGAAACTCAATTTTTTGCGGAAAAAGTAATTGCTGAGAATTTGGCACACTATGGTTCATCACATCAACGGCACGTTCATAAAGCACTCGTTCATGCGCCACGTGCTGATCAATAATCATCAAGCCGGTCTTAATCTGACAAATAAGATACTTGTTATGCAATTGCCAGATTTTCGGCTCGGAATCTTTAGGATTTGGCACACCATCATCAGCGTAAACAGGAGAGAGCAACACTGAGGCGAGCTTCTCCTGCTCTTCAAATAAGCTTAGCTCTGGTGCAAACGTGTCAATTGAGGGCAGTGATGGATGGAAAATTTCTTGCTGATGAAAAGGGTTCGGCTTTGGCACTGAAGCATCTTGGCGTGATCCTTCACGATAATCTCTATAAAGATTCGCGGTCGTTCCCATGCGGTGCGGAATATCAGGAAAATCAAATTTTCTGGACGATGATGGTTGATAATCGCCAGAGAATGGTGATGAGTGCTCTTTCACCGCTACATCGGGTGAAAAATCGTGCAACTGGATGGTGCGCTTGATGACGGGATAAAACATGTTCCGCACATTGCGCTCATCATCAAACTTAATCTCAAGCTTTGCTGGATGCACATTCACATCAATACGAGAGGGGGCAATGGTGAGAAAAAGCAACACAAATGGCGTTTGACGATCAACCAATAAATCGCCATAAGCCTGCTGCACCGCTTGCGATAACATCCTGTTTTGGATCAAGCGTCGATTGACAAAAAAATATTGGTCGAGCTTTTTACGCTTTTGCATTGCCGGCTTTCCAAGAAAACCTTTGATGGAGAGATAATCATTCTCATCAGAAAGTTCAATCATGCTGTCGGCAAAATCATCGCCATAAAAAACATTGAGCCGTTCAAAAATATTAGGACTTTTAAGATGAAAAAGCTCGTCATCATCGTTGAACATCCGCCACTCAATATCGGGATATGCTAACGCAAACGATTTAATAACCTCGTAAATATGCTGATACTCTGTGGCATTGGATTTCAAAAATTTGCGCCGAGCCGGAACATTGTAAAAAAGGTTTCTGACACTCATGGTTGTGCCCTGCTCACACTGCACGCCCGACTCTTCCGCAAGCACACCACCCTCGTAGCGCAGCTTGAGCCCAAGCGTTGCCGTTGCTGTGCGCGTCTTCAGCTCAAAATGGGAGACTGATGAAATACTGGCAAGCGCCTCCCCACGAAAACCAAGGCTTTGCAGTGAATCCAGATCGTCAACACTGGTAATTTTGCTGGTTGCAAAACGCTCAACACTCATCAGCGCATCTTCGCGCGCCATGCCGGCACCATTATCAACAATGCGAATCAGCTCCTTACCCGCATCTTTAATGGAGAGTGTGATTTTTGTAGAACCTGCATCTATCGAATTTTCGAGCAACTCCTTAACAACCGAAGCTGGTCGCTGCACTACCTCGCCTGCAGAAATTTTGTTTGCAACGGTATCGGATAATCTTGCAATTTTTGCCATGAGCTATGAGAAAAACAACATTCTTTGCTTATGAATTTTCAACATCCTCAAAAGAAGAGCTGAGTGCACAACCTTGTAGCTCAAGCATCAGTGCACGTCCGTGAGTAGATAACCATCCATCAAGAAGCAATGGCGCAGACATTGCCAAAGCTCACGAAGAGCTGCTTCACTGAATCGGAGCTTATTGCGCAAACGGTCGCCCTGCACAACAATGGTTTTGCTGATAACATCCGATGAGTTTTTTTGCGCTATGGCAAGGCAGAGCATACCAACCGGCTTGTCGTCGGAACCGCCCGAAGGACCAGCAATGCCGGTTGTTGAAACCGTAATATCCGCACCGCTTTTTTCAAGGCATCCTGTTGCCATTGCTCGCGCAACCTCTTCGCTCACCGCACCATAGGTTTCAATGAGTGCTGAAGGAACACCAAGGCTCCGTTGTTTTGCGTTGTTGCTGTACACCACAAAACCTTGTAAAAAATAGGCCGATGACCCCGACACATCGGTCAACCGACTTGCCACAAGCCCACCAGTGCACGACTCCGCAACCGCAATGCGCAATCCCTTTTCCGCAAGCATTTCGCCAATCCGCTCTTCAAGCGTTACGTCGCTGATAGCATAAATAAACTCCGATGCCTGTTGCTGAATCGCATCAACAACGGTGCAATTATCACCATCAACCGTTTCACGCTCAACGCCAATGC
>CAIQSY010000139.1 GCA_903874585.1 uncultured Chlorobiaceae bacterium
CAAGCTCACTTTTTTAACAGTGAGGATGTTGCCAGCAACGGTATTGGGTGGAATTTTTATCTGCGTGATGTTGCTCGCGCAACCTCTGCTGCGCCAACCTATTTTGAACCAGCCCGGATCGTCTCACTTGACCAGAGTATCTATCCGCTGGTTGATGGCGCCATGTTTGCCAACAATCCTACAATGTGTGCTTGCATCGAGGCGTTTACGAGTAATGCTGGTTTAACGGTGAAGGATTTGCAGGTGCTTTCGATTGGAACCGGTGATACTGATCAGGCGTATAAATATAAAGATGCAAAAGATTGGGGAAAAGTGGGCTGGATAGTTCCAGCACTTGATATTATGATGTCGGGCGTTGCAGAGACGGTTGATTTTCAGTTGCAGCAGCTTTTCAAAAGCACAGGATGCTCAACGCAATATCTACGGTTACAGGCGGCATTAAAAGATTTTGTCAATGTCGATCGCGATCTTGATAACGCATCAAAAACCAATATGCAGGAGCTGAAGCGTGCCGGGGAAGCGTTAACTGTAAGTGCTGACGGTCAATTAACCGATTTTGCGGCTATGCTGCTTGGTACGTAACAGAGCGATTGTTTTTTAGATTGAGCGCTTGCTCATGCTATGAGCAAGCGTGAAATATCGTTGTTCGTGATATCGGAGATTCTTTTATCGAATGAAAATTCTTGAATATACCGACCTTGATACCTCCAACGTCAAGGTCAGTTATCGAAAGGTGGTTGATGCCATTGCCCGCGATGATTTCCGTGCGGCGCAGGTAAAAAAGCTGGTGAATCTGACGCATGGCAAGTTTTACCGTGCAAAGCTTGATGCCTCAAACCGACTGCTTTTTACGCTGGTGCGCCACGGCGATGAGTTGTGCGCCCTGATGCTTGAGGTGATTACGGGGCACAATTACGACAAGTCCCGTTTTTTACGTGGCGCAATTATCGACGAATCGCGGATTCCCGATGTGGATGCCGCCGAGGTTGCTGGTGAGGCTGTGCCGTTGCGCTATCTCCATCCCGAACACACGGCGATTCATCTGCTCGATAAACCCATCTCCTTTGACGATACGCAGGAATCTGTGTATCGTCAGAAGCCGCCGCTGATTATTGTCGGCAGTGCGGGCAGTGGCAAAACTGCGCTGATGCTGGAAAAAATGAAACATGCAGAGGGCGAAGTGCTCTACGTGACGCACTCCATGTATCTTGCGCAGAGTGCCCGCAACATTTATTACTCGAATGGCTTTGAGCATAACGCGCAGGAGGCGCAGTTTCTCTCTTACCGCGAATTTGTGGAATCGATTCGGGTACCTGCCGGGCGCGAAGCGACATGGCGCGACTTCTCTGGCTGGTTTGTACGGATGAAAAACTCGTTCAAAGGCATTGATGCGCATCAGGCATTTGAGGAGATTCGCGGTGTTATTACCGCTGGCGATGGTGATGTGCTCAGCCGCGAGGAGTATCAGCAGCTTGGCGTGCGCCAATCGATCTTCGCTGAGCAGCAGCGCAATACGCTCTACGACCTCTTTGCAAAATATCAGCAGTGGCTGGGTGACTCCTCCCTTTTTGACCTCAACCTTGTGGCGCACGAGTGGGTTCGGTGGGTTACGGCGCCGCGCTACGATTTTGTGGTGATTGATGAAGTGCAGGATTTAACGGTGGCGCAGCTTTCGCTTGTGCTGAAAACGCTGAAAAAGGCAGGACGTTTTCTACTCTGTGGCGATTCTAACCAGATTGTTCATCCCAATTTTTTTGCATGGAATCAAGTTAAAACGCTTTTCTGGCACGATCCCAAACTTTCTGGACAGCAGCAGTTAAGCGTGCTGACGGCAAATTTCCGTAACGGCATGGAGGCGACGCGCGTTGCCAACCAACTGCTGAAAATCAAACATCAGCGCTTTGGCTCTATCGATCGCGAGAGTAATTTTCTTGTCCAGGCGATTGGCGGTGAAGAGGGTCAGGTTGTGCTGATGGCGGATAATGACGCCACAAAACGCGAATTCGATAAGCAGACCAAGCAATCCACGCGCTTCGCGGTGCTGGTGATGCGCGATGAGGACAAGCTGGAAGCGCGCAAACATTTCGCAACGCCATTGCTCTTCTCCATCCACGAGGCGAAAGGGCTGGAGTATGAAAATATTGTGCTCTTCCGGTTTGTCTCAAGCCATCGCAAAGAGTTTAACGACATTGTTGACGGCGTTGCTCAAGATGATCTCTCGCTGGAGACGCTGGAGTATCGGCGGGCAAAAGAGAAGGGCGATAAGTCGCTCGAAGTCTATAAATTTTTTGTGAATGCGCTCTATGTTGCTTTAACGCGGGCAATCAAAAATCTCTATCTCATTGAGTCGGATACCAGCCACCGGCTCTTTACGTTGCTTGACCTCGCCAGCTCCAGTACCATTGATGTTAAAGCTGAAGAATCGACGCGGGAGGAGTGGCAGAAAGAGGCGCGCAAACTCGAACTGCAAGGCAAACAGGAGCAGGCGGAAGCTATCCGGCGCGACATTCTGAAGGAGATTCCACCACCCTGGCCGATTTTCGATGAAGATCGTCTTCGTGAAACACTCATCAAAGTGTTTCGCGACAACGTGCCCGGCAACAAAGCAAAGCTTCAGTTGTACGAATATGCAACCTGCCACGAAGAGCGCACGCTTGCACTCCGTCTTTCCGAAGATGCGCAATTTGATCCTCGCGGACTCTACACCGACCATCTCGACACCATCGGAAGAAAAAGCTATCCCAACTACTTCACATCTCAGATAAAACCGATTCTGAAGCAGTGCGATCAATACGGCACCGACCACCGACTGCCGATGAACCAGACGCCGCTCATGGCTGCTGCCGCTGCAGGCAATGTTGCGTTGACAGAGGCGCTGCTCGAACGCGGCGCCGATCCGCAGAAGTGCGACCATTACGGCTATAACGCGCTGCATTGGGCAATGCGCAAAGCATTTCGCCATACCGATTATGCGCAGAAACACTTTGCCACACTTTACGAATTGCTTGCTCCCGCCTCGGTTGACGTCAATACCGGTGAACGCATGGTGCGCCTTGATCGTCACTTGTCGGAGTACGTTCTGTTTCAGACGTTGTGGGTGCTTTTCAAACCGTGCTTTTCGCGCCAGCGTCGGCACACCCATGCTGCGTTTGATACGCAGGCGATTCTTGATGCCTGGCAGAATATGCCCGCCAACGTCGTCGCACCAGAGCGCAAGCGGCGGCAGTACCTCTCTGGCGTACTCGCCCGCAACGAAATCTCCCGCGACTACGCCTACAATCGCGCCCTCTTTGAGCGGATGACGCAAGGGTGGTATCAGTTCAATCCCAAACTCTCGGTTCGCGCGACTGATCCCGAAAGCGTTCAGACGTGGATTCCCGTTTTTCAAGCGCTCAATTTGCCACTCATTCACGAGTTCGCTTACGAATACAAGTTGCCGGAAGTCGAGCATTATTTTAAAAGCGCTGGCATGAAAATACCACCACCATCCATCAGTGGTATGGAGCCCATAAATCGCATGATGACCTTGAGACAAAACATGGAGAGGGAACGTGAAGCAGCGCTTATATTTCATCGGAAACAGCAGGAGATTGCACACAAGATACTTCGTGAGTATAAAAAAGCCGCGAAATTAAAGGCGGCAGAAAAACAGCAGATGCTGACCGAAAAGCAGGCAAAACTCCAAGCGCTTGAAGATGCGAAACGCCAGAAAGAGGAGCGCCAGAACCAATTAAAGCAATCACAACTTGGTCTTAATTTTTGAAGTGAAGTGAAATGAGATTCTACCGCGCAATTAAGCTTGTACACATCAGTCACAGGAGAAATTGCATACACAATACAAACGGAGGATTTGTAGAATTTTATGTTAGCAATACAATCAGAATCATTGTAAATTTATAACGGTTAGGATAACTTTTTTTTAATTATAGTTTTCTTTTTCAATAACTTAATTACGTCTAAAATAATGAACAAATTAACATCATCAGTGAAAAAACTTGCTATTCCCGGCATGTTATTGCTTGGTGCCTGCTGCACGGTACAACCGGTTCCGGTTAAACCAGCGCCAACGCCAGCACCTGTTGTTGTGCCTAAACCAGTGGTCGTCCTTAAACCAGTCGTTGTTGCGCCAGCGCCAGCACCAGTGGTTGTTCCACCACCAGTACCAGTTGTTGTTCCAAAACCGGTTGTTGTAGCCAAACCAGTTGTCGTGGTGCCAC
This sequence comes from uncultured Chlorobiaceae bacterium, assembly GCA_903874585.1. Taxonomy (GTDB): domain Bacteria; phylum Bacteroidota; class Chlorobiia; order Chlorobiales; family Chlorobiaceae; genus Chlorobium. The sequence goes on from CAIQSY010000139.1 coordinate 4,218, forward strand.
CATCGTATAACGACATCTTTTTTGATTTCGATAAAGCTGATATACGCAACAGTGAGACGGTACAGCTCGATAAAATTGCTGATTGGATGAAAGCCAATCCAAACAAGACAATTGCAATTGAAGCACACAGCGATATCAAAGGCTCAAACGCTTACAATATTGCACTTGGTCAGCGCCGCGCCAATGCTGCTAAGGAATATTTTGTAAAACAGCATGGTGTTGATGCTTCGCGTATCAAAGCAGTGAGCTATGGTAAGGAGAAACCATTTGTTGGTGACACAGGTGATCAGTCACTCAATCGTCGCGTTCATGTGGTTTTGGAATAACCATCATCTTTGAATGGTTTGTCTATCACCCAGTCACATTATTGCTTGTGGCTGGGTGATTGCATTTTTCGGCGATGGGGATGTGTTTCGCGGGGATAGAACAGCGGCACAGCAAATTCTTTACGGCTTGATGAGGCGCAGGAATTCGCTTCTGGTGGATGGTGAGGTGATAAACTGCCCCGACATTGCCGACGTGGTGGTGACGGAGTTCAGCTTTTCAACGCCACGCATCACCATGCAAAGATGCCTCGCTTCAACAACAACGGCGACGCCTTTCGGGTTCAGCACATTCTGAATGGCATCACGAATCTGCTGAGTAAGTCGCTCCTGCACCTGAAGGCGGCGGGCAAAAACCTCAACAACACGCGCAAGTTTCGACAATCCCACAATTTTTCCATCCGGTATATAAGCGACGTGCGCTTTACCAAAAAAGGGTAGCATGTGGTGTTCGCACATCGAAAAGAGATCGATATCCTTCACCAGCACCATCTCGTCATAAGCTTCGGTAAAAAGTGCTTTTTTCAGCAGCTCTTCGGGATTCTGACTATATCCCTTCGTTAAAAAGCGCAGCGACTTTGCAACGCGCTCCGGTGTTTTTATCAACCCTTCGCGCTCCGGATCTTCGCCAAGTGCGCCAAGCATAGTGTACACTGCTTCCGACAAGCTCGCCATAACCTTCGGTTCAGTTTCCGGCAAAGCTGAACAATCTTCGTCATCATCACAGCAACAGCCTCTGCCTGAGGGAAGTGTGGTATTATTCTCCGCGATAGCGGACAGAGTTTTTTCCTGTTTCATAAATGGTTACTTCGTGGAGCGCAAGCTCCTGGTTATTGGTAGTCGTTTGCAATCTTTGTTCAAGAATATCCCATATAAGCACCGCAAGAACTTCGGTGGTTGGCACACAATCCTGCAATTCAGGTACATCGTAGTTAAGATGTTTGTGGTCGAATCGTGTTGTTATCTCCTCTTCCAGAATTGCTTTAAGCTCTTTAAGGTCGAACAGGAAACCCGTTTGCCGGTCAACAATGCCACTGAGCGTAATTTCGAGCATATAGTTGTGTCCATGCCCGTAAAGATTGCTGCATTTGCCATACATTTCAAGGTTTTCCTGCTCCGTACAATTCGGATTGAAGAGCCGGTGAGCAGCGTTAAACTCAATTTTGCGTGAAACGTAAACTTTTCGAGGTTTCTGCAAAAGATTATTCATAAAACGACGTCATAAGTGATTTACAGATGTACCATGCGGCTGTGCGCCAAGCGACGCAGCAGTCATCATGCAGATTGCAGCAATGTTTTCGATTTACCAAACCTGTGCTGGTGGCTATAAGTTTCAAGGGATGAATTTTGGCAGATTGTGTGACTCGATGGTGGGGAATGCGGGGAAATTTGGTTAGCATTGAGGTGGCTGATGATATGAGAAAGGAATCGCTCAACTATGATATTACAGCAAAGTGACGGTTATGGTTCTTGGGGATTGCTTTCTTGAAATTTGAGTGGTGATTCTATTTTTGTTTATACTGGTTAACAAGCTGTCTGTTTTTTGAGATAGGCAGATCAGTCTTAAACGATGTTCGACGTGAGAATATGACAACATTTTTTCAATCTATCGACTGGCCAGATGTAATCGCAGGTACCATTGTTGCTGGTGTTCTTAGTACTATTGGTTTCTGTGTCAAGTTGCTGATTCAATACTCCACCGCTAAACGTTCGATCGTTCGCTATGGGCAGGGCACTTGGTTTAGTGCAGAGTACGATCCCAAGGGGAATGTTCCTAAAGAACGTCGTGTTACCTATCTTCGTGTTATTATTGAACCATTATTACGTGGTCGTGTCCGCGTACGATCAATTGAGCAACTAAATCCCGATGAAAAAATTGTTGAGACAGGATGGATTGTCGAAGGACGAATTGAGCATGGAGTCCTCATCGGAGAGTGGCATACAACGGTGAAGGGTACTGTTAGGTTTGGGGCAGCAATACTTCGATTTCTTGACAACGGTCGCGCGGTTGGTTACTGTATTGGCGTACGCGGCTTTGATCTGCCTCTTTACGGATACTGGATTATGAGCAGAAATTTCAAGGATCTGCGTGCTATTGTTGATGGAGCTGTTCCACCAGGTTCGTTTGAGATGATTGATGTTGGTAGACGTGTTGCTGACTTCGAGAGAGGTACATTGGAGAGTCGTATATAGGGAATATCGAATAAGCCAGATAAAGGTGATAGCTGACAATTGTGCCTGATCCACAATGTGATTAGCTATTTGACTACTTGTCCAAATAAAAATGTGGAAAACGAAAATGAATGATTCTATTATTCAAGAAGTTCGCGCTATTCGCGATCAAGATGCTGCCAGTATGGGCTATAACTTGGATCGTATTTATGCGGACTTGAAAGCTCGGCAGGAAAAGCATAAGGCAGATGGTTGGGTGATTGTTGCGCCTCCTGACATTCAAGTGCAATCAGAGAATCGTTTGGCGTTACATCGAGTTCGTTTTGCCCATGCTGAATACTGATAACTATTTCATTTTAATGATCTTATCGAACACCATCATGTAATCTGCGCGTCAACTGCAAGCATATCGCATATAACTCAAAACGCAATAATGAAGAACAAACGAAGAACGAGCTTTTTTAAACTGCCGATTATTATCGGTGTGTTGCTGCCGCTGCTTTTTTGGGGGTGCGGTGCAAAAAACGATGGCGGCAAGGATCCCAAAAAGCAGGAGCGCCCAACCTTGTCGGTTGCAACGATACAGCGTGGTGATGCCACGGTGGCAACCAAGTATGCGGCTTTGCTGGAAGGCAAGGTGAATGTTGAAATTCGCCCACAGGTTGATGGCACGCTTCAGCATATTTATGTTGATGAAGGTGCTTTTGTTAAAGCAGGTCAACCGCTTTTCAAGATTGACGATCAGGTTTATCGCGAGCAGTATAACGGCGCATTGGCGGCACAACATGCGGCAGATGCGCGGCTGGTTGCCGCCAGGCTTGATGTGGAGAAGCTGGTGCCACTGGTGAAGAATAATGTGGTCTCCGATATTCAGCTTAAAGTGGCGCAGGCAAATTATCAGGTGGCGCAAGCGACGGTGGAGCAGGCGCAAGCGGCTACTCGTTCAGCCTCGGTCAATCTGGGTTACACCATCATCAAAGCGCCGGTGAGTGGGTATATCGGTAAAATTCCCTTCAGAGTCGGGAGTCTTGTTACGAAAAATCAGGCTGGATGGTTGACGCTGTTGAGCGATGTCAGCGATATCTACGCTTTGTTCAGCATCAGCGAACTCGATTATATCCGCTTCAAAAAGCAGTACACGGGTGCATCAATGCAGGAGACGCTCCATCACGTACCACCGGTGTCGTTGATGCTTGCCGATGGCAGCCGCTTTAGCGAACAGGGCGCGCTTACCACGGTCAGCGGTCAGTTTGACGAGGCAACCGGATCGGTGAGAGTGCGGGCGGTGTTTCCGAATCGCCAAGGTTTGTTGCGCTCTGGCAATACCGGCACGGTGGTGCTGGAGTCGGTGTATCGCAATGTGGTGATGGTGCCGCAAGCATCGACAGTGGAGCTACAGGACAAAGTCTTTGTTTTTCTGCTGGGGCAAGGCAACAAGGTGCAGAAGCAGGTGATCACAATCGCTGCTAAAAATGCCGACAGCTATTTGATCAGTTCCGGAGTCAACGAGGGCGATACCTATGTGGTGGTGGGTGTTGACAAATTGCAGGATGGTGCTGTGATTACGCCAGTCAGAAATGCTCCGGTTGCAGGGAAAACGCAAAAATGAGCACGCAACCGAGAAGATTTTTCCCGCAGTGTGCGGATGAGCTAAACGAATATCTTTATGTTTGAACGATTTATTTCAAGACCGGTTCTTGCGACGGTGATATCGGTAATTTTGGTGATTCTCGGTCTTGTAGGGATGAACCAGTTGGCTATTACAAGGTTTCCCGATATTGCGCCGCCAAGTGTTTCGGTTACCGCAAGTTATCCTGGTGCCAGCGCAGAGACTGTTGGCCGCTCGGTTGCACCGCCGCTCGAAGAGGCGATCAACGGCGTTGAAAACATGACCTACATGATTTCAACCTCCGCCAATGACGGTTCCCTATCGATCACCGTTTTTTTCAAGCAGGGAACCAATCCCGATCAGGCTGCTGTGAATGTGCAGAATCGTGTGTCGCAGGCGACAAGCCGCTTGCCTGCCGAGGTGAACCAGATTGGTGTCTCTACCGTCAAGCGGCAGAACAGTCAGATTATGCTGATCAATCTGGCAAGCACTCTTCCTCAGTACGACACAATATTTCTTCAGAACTATGCCAAAATCAATATTGTTGACGATTTGTCGCGGGTGCCGGGCGTAGGTCAGGTGTCGGTCTATGGCAATCTTGATTATTCGATGCGCATCTGGCTCAGACCCAAGCAGATGGCTGCTTATAAGGTGACTCCGCAGGAGGTTGCAGCAGCGATTCAGAGCCAGAATCTGGAGGCTGCACCTGGCTCGTTTGGCGAAAACAGCGGTCAGGCGATGCAGTACGTGATGAAGTACAAGGGCAAGAACCGCTATCCCGGCGAGTATGAAAATATCGTCATTCGCTCAAATCCCGATGGTTCGCTGCTCAAGCTTGGCGACATTGCCCGCGTGGAGTTTGGCGCCTATCGCTATTCGGTGAACACCAAAGCTAATGGCGAGCCTGCTGTGGTGCTCGCGGTGTTTCAGGCTCCCGGCTCCAACGCCAACAAGGTTGAAATCGGTCTTCGTAAGGCGCTTGAAAAGGTCTCCACCTCTTTTCCGACAGGTATCACCTACTCAATTCCCTACAGCTCCAAAAAGGTGGTTGATGAATCCATTAATCAGGTGATTCATACCCTGATTGAAGCATTTCTGCTGGTCTTTCTGGTAGTTTTTATTTTCTTGCAGGATTTGCGTTCCACTCTTATTCCCGCCATTGCGGTGCCGGTTGCTATTATCGGCACCTTTTTCTTCATGAATCTGTTTGGCTTTTCTATCAACGTTCTGACGCTTTTCGGCCTTGTGCTGGCCATCGGCATTGTGGTCGATGATGCCATTGTGGTAGTTGAGGCGGTTCATGCTAAAATGGAGCAGAAGCGCTATCCCGCCAAAGTTGCGACGGTTTCGGCCATGCGCGAAATCACAAAAGCCATTGTCACCATTACGCTGGTGATGTCCTCCGTTTTTCTGCCAGTCGGTTTTCTTGAAGGTTCAACGGGCGTTTTTTATCGGCAGTTTGCCTTTACGTTAGCCATTGCAATTCTTATTTCCGCCGTCAACGCCTTAACGCTGAGCCCGGCACTGTGCGCCCTCTTTTTAACCAATCTGCACAATCCTGATGGTGCAGCTCATCACCACAAATTCAAACGATTTGGTGGTTTTGGAGAGCGCTTTTTCACCAGCTTTAATGCGAGCTTTGAGGCACTGAAACGTAAATATCTCGGGTCGCTGGTCTTTCTTATTCGGCACAAACGGCTCACGTTCGGGGCACTTGGCTTGGTGATTGCCATCTCCTTCTGGATGTTCAAAACCATGCCGACCGGCTTTATTCCCGATGAAGATAACGGCGTGGTGATTGTGTCGGTCACGCTGCCGCCTGGCGCGTCGCTGATGCGCACACAAGTGGCAATGGACAACGCCGCTGCAACAATGCGCACGCTACCTGAAGTAAAAAAAGTACTCTCCATTGCTGGTATCAACATTCTCACTCGAAGCTCATCGCCCTCATCCGGGCTTCTCTTTATTCAGTTGAAAGATCACAAAGAGCGCGGTTCTGATGGTCATATCAAAAAAGTGCTGGCAACGATTTCTAAAAAGTTGAGCAATCGCGAAGGATCGTTTTTTGCCCTTGCGCAGCCAACGGTACCGGGCTTCAGCACAGTCGGCGGACTTGAGTTTGTGCTGCAAGATCGCAGCGGTGGTGATCTCGAAAAATTTGGTACAATCTCCAAAGAGTTTCTTGATGCGTTGATGCAGCGCCCGGAAATCGGGTTTGCCTTCACCAACTTCAAAGCAACTTATCCGCAGTACGAGCTTGAGGTTGATAATGCCAAAGCGGGTCAGCTTGGCGTCAATATTAAAGAGTTGATGAGCGTTTTACAAGCCTATTACGGCAGTATGCAGGCATCGGATTTCAACCGTTTCGGCAAATATTACCGTGTGGTCATGCAAGCCGAACCAACCGAGCGCACCGAGCCATCATCACTTAACGGCGTTTTTGTGAAAAACTCCCGAGGTGATATGGTGCCGGTCGCCTCCGTTATCTCCCTCAAACGGGTCTATGGCACGGAGTCAGTTGACCACTTCAATCTTTTCAACGCCATCTCCATCAACGCGGTGGTGAAACCGGGCTTCAGTACTGGTCAGGCAATCAAGGCGGTTGAGGAGGTTTCGCAGAGCACATTGCCAGCAGGCTACACCTACGACTGGAAAGGGCAGAGTCGCGAAGAGATTGAATCCACCGGTGGGCTGCTCTTTATTTTTCTTCTCTCGATTATCTTTGTCTATTTCCTGCTGGCGGCGCTTTACGAAAGCTATCTGCTCCCTTTTGCGGTGATGCTCTCCATTCCGACTGGCTTGCTCGGCGTTTTTCTCGGTATCAAGCTTGCCGGTATTGAGAACAATATTTACGTGCAGGTTGCCGTTATCATGCTGATTGGCTTGTTGGCCAAGAATGCCATTCTGATTGTTGAATTTGCCCTTCAGCGGAGAGTTGCCGGAAGTACGCTCTCTGCGGCAGCGATTGAGGGTGCAAAGGCGCGGCTTCGGCCTATTCTGATGACCTCGCTCGCTTTTATCGCTGGTCTCTTGCCACTGCTCTTTGTCAGCGGACCTGCCGCACAAGGCAACCACTCCATTGGCGCAGCGGCTATCGGTGGCATGTTGGTTGGTATGGTACTCGGTATTTTTGTGGTGCCGGTGCTCTTTGTCACCTTCCAGTATCTGCAAGAGCGCATTACCGGCAAAGCAACTCCCATTGTTGAAGCGGGAGAGCTGCTTGATGAGGTGCTCCGTAAAGAGAGCGAGCAGCAACGGCAACTATCTTGATGATGTAAAAACAGTTATGAAAAAAAGAGAACAACTCATTATTCGTTCAAGCACCATCAGTGCCCTCTTTATTACCCTTGCGGCGTGTGGTACTCCACAAAAATCGCTGCAACCTGAACGTGTATTTCCTGCCAATTATCGTGGCGCATCATCAGTCGCCTCGGCACCTGCGGATAGCGTAATTGCGCAACTGCCGTACCGGACTTTTTTTGCCGATGAAACACTTTGTGCGCTGATTGATTCGGCGATAGCAAATAACATTGATCTGCAAATAGCCATCAAAAATATCGACATTGCCCAGCAGACAATAGATGTGGCAAAACTTGCTCTCCTGCCACCCGTGACTCTGACCGTGCAGAATATCCGCAACGAATCCTCAGACAATGGCGTGCAGAAGACACCACAGGAGTATAGCGCCGCCATTTCGACATCGTGGGAACTCGACATCTGGGGGAAAATTCGCAGCAAAAAAAAGTCAGCGCTTGCAACCTATCTGAAAACGCAGGAGGCAGCTAAAGCGGTGCGAACCCGCTTAGTGGCGGATGTTGCATCAGGCTATTACAATCTGCTGATGCTCGATGCGCAGCTTGCGGTTTCAAAGAAAAATCTCGCGCTTGCCGATACGACACTGAAGATGATTCGGCTTCAGTACACTGCAGGGCAGGTGAACGATCTTGCTATCAAGCAGCAAGAGGCTGCACGGCAGGCGATAGCGGGATCAATTCCACTTATTGAACAGAACATCTCGTTACAAGAAAATGCTTTAAGTATTCTTTGTGGCAAAATGCCTGACACAATTCAGCGCGGCACGTCACTTTTTGCCATGAATGTTGGTGATCATCTCTCCGTCGGAATTCCAGCAGCCATGCTGCAAAACAGAGCAGATGTGCGTGCCGCAGAACTCGCTGTTCGAGCCGCGAATGCCGACGTTGATGAGGCAGGAGCAGCATTTTATCCCTCGTTTACCATCACCGCTCAAGCTGGCCTGAGTGCACTGAAATCGAGCAACTGGTTTGTTGTTCCCGGTTCGATTTTCAACATGGTGCAAGGCGCCATTGTTCAACCCATCTTTCAGCGTGGGCAGTTACAGGCAAACTACAACCAAACCGCCATTAAACGCGATCAAGCGGAACTCACCTTCAAGCAATCAATGCTGAAAGCTGTTGCTGAAGTCTCCGACGCTCTTGTGCGGCTTGAGAAGATAAAAGCGCAAGAGACGATAGCGGCGGAGCGAGTTGCCACATTACAGCGGGCGGTCACCAATGCAGGGATGCTCTTTCAAAGCGGGCTGGCGACTTATCTGGAAGTGATTGTGGTGCAGAGCAATGCGCTTGCTGCGGAGCTTACGCTTGCCGATCTGCGCCGCCAGCGGCTGTCGGCGACGGCCGAGCTTTATCGTTCAGTTGGCGGTGGATGGCGGTAAGGGTGAGCGTTTGTTCATTGAAATCCAAATGCGAATCGTTTGGCTTTGCGATTTTTTGGGGAAACACCCTTGAGACCTACCCTGTGCAGCAAATTTGGAATGTGGGGCTTTTCATTTACTGCCATGGGCGTCGAAACTTCGTAGTACCGAAATATCAATGTGACGGCTTTCCCTTTTTCTTGATCATTACTAAACGAAAGCGGATGGAATATTTTGGCATCTATTTAGTGCTTACTGAATAAGTATTAATTTTTTTTTGAAACCAGCGACATTTTTTTTTACTTTTCAAAACAAGACACATATAAGCGGAAATCATGATCTATGGCGTTCGTATCGGATTCAATGTTATATCAAAAGTCAATTAATCGAGGTACCCATATATGAAACCGATTTTTGAAAATATTTCTGGGAATAAAAGACGTAGGACGTGTATGCTTATGATTACATATTCATGTAACTTAAGTTGCAGTTACTGCTATGAGAGTAATAAATCTGATAAAATGATGCCGTTGAATATGGCAAAATCACTTATCTTGAAAGAAGCAGAACTAGTGCATAATTCATCAGAGTTTGATGAGCTACAGATTGATTTCATGGGTGGAGAACCATTAATGAATTTTGATCTCATTAGAGAAATTGTAGAATGGCTGGGTGCTAATCAACTTTCTGTACCATTTATTTGCTTTGCTACCACAAATGGTACCTTGATGGATGATGAAAAAATGGAATGGTTCAGAAAATATCGCAATATCATATGGTTAGGTCTGAGTTATGATGGTAGTGAATATCTTCAGCAGATAAATCGTGGAGTAAAGGCACAAATAATTAATTTCGATTATTTTCATGATGTCTGGCCCGAACAAGGGTTTAAACTTACCATAGCCAAAGAATCATTAAGAAGCCTTGCAGAAGTTATTTTGGATTCGCAAAAAAAAGGCTATAAAATTGCAGCATCGCTTGCACAAGGAATTGATTGGAGTGATGATGATGCGGAGTTATATTTAGAGCAGCTTTCACTTTTGTCAGTGGCATATCTTGCTGATAATGATTTGACTCCAATTAATATTCTTTCTCGCGCATTCTACGAAATTGACAATCCCCCAGAACATCAGCACAGATACTGTGGTTCCGGCGTATATATGATCACATATGATATAGATGGGACAAACTATGGTTGTCACATGTTTGCGCCAATAGTTATGGGAGAAGAAAGTGCTCTTGAAATGTCAAAAATTGATTGGATGTGTGAAACTATAGCGGATGACGATCGCTGTAAGAATTGTATTCTTAAAAGTTATTGCCCCACTTGTATGGGCTTAAATTATCATTTCCGAGGAGAAGTATCAAAACGTGATTTTGGAAGTTGTAAAATGATACTTGCAGAAGCCATTGCCTCTTGTAAATTTCAAATTAAAGTGCTGACTACACGGCGTGATTCTTTAATAAAAGAGGATGTAAGCTATGGTCGTGCTGCCCTTGTTGCATACCCTCTGCTATCTGAATTATCGATTCGGAATAGCATATCGCCCTTTGTAATGTGATAAATTTAAATTCCGGAAGGAGGTGATAATGCATGAATATTAGTGAAAAAGAAATTATTAAACTTCGTGATATGCTTAATACGTATGAAGAAGAGCATGGAACAAGCGCAGGGGATGTTACAGAAAGCGTAAACTGCACATCATGTGCTGGATACTGTTCTGGAGCCTGCAATAACTTTTGTACATCTTCTTGTTCTAGTTATTGTGATGGCAGTTCTGGTTCTTGCTGGCAATCTGCTCACAGATAAGCAAATAAAGTAATCGCTTGTAGTCAGCATCTTTATTTGGGTTCTCCGCAGATTATAATGGGAATAGAGTAATAAGGGCTTAGAGCTTGTTCGTAAATAAGCTGAGTTTGACCACAGCTACTAATTGTGCTCGTTTCAAACAGGAATATCCTTACCCAAATGAAAAATAGTTGGTCAAAGTGATGTTATTTGTAGCTGTCAAGTACCATTAGATTTATTTACGAATAAGTTCTTAGCTTGGAGTAATGAACAACTTACGAACCGAACCGTTTCATGCAGAGCTTAACGACTCATTACCAGCAGTTATTAGCCTTACCCGCAACATGGAAAGTATATGAAGTACAGTTGTTTATGTCGGGAAAGCAGATAGAAATTCATCTTGAATCTCTTTGGGTACACTCCCCGAAGCTCTGCTTCCTGAAAGTATCGATAAAAAATGAATCAACTACCCCATAGCTTGCTGCGGGGTAGTTGATTCACCGGCAAGAAGGTTGAGTGTCCAGTATCACAGCATCTATGACAAAGCCTGGATACGATGCAATATGAGACGATTTTTGTGGTCAAGGTATCTCGTAGTGACTGTAAGCTGTGTGGTGTAAAGACAGTCAAAGTTCCTTGGGCGTATCTCTATTCGTGCCATACGTTGATTTTTGAAAGATTTGCAATTGCACTTCTCCAGCATTGCTCAAGCATTCAGGCGGCATCAAAGCTGTTGAGACTCAGCTGGTATGCCATCAATGAGATTATGAGCCATGCCATTAAAAGGGGTTTATGCCGTCAAAACACTGACGCAATCGAGCAAATCGGTATTGATAGAAAAGAGTTTCAGAGTAGGCCATCAGTATGTAACCAATCTTAATAATCTAAAAGGTGGCAGGGTTCTGGAAGTTGTCGAAACGCGAACCACAAAAATCCTCCTTGACATGAAAGAACTGGGCATGCCCTTTCCAAAGCTATGTATTAGCGACGGAGCACTTGGATTCTGGAAAGCCATCCGTCAAGTCTATCCTGCAGCAGCCCAGCAGCGCTTCTTCTGGGTGTGCACAACAGGCAATTTCCTTGACAAGCAGCCAAAGAGCATACAGACCCGAGTGCAAAGTCTTTTATTCATGCCTAAGTTGAGCGATAAGCAATGAAAAAGTGCTTTGCTTAAAATTTATAACGCATAGTTTTAAAATAAGTAAGCATCAATTTACCATTTTAAAATAGTTTCAACCCAATGGGTTAAGAGTACCATTACAGATAATGCAAACCATAACGATCATAAAAATAAACACTTAAGGCTTTAAATATTCCGGCTAATCTTTGAGGAATCGCTCAACTTAGGTCATGATATTATCGGATATAGAGACCTAAGATGATGCCAAAAGCGCCTATGTTCGGTTTCAGGAACGGTATCAAGCCAAATATCCCAGAGCCGTTGAAAACTTGATGAAGGATGAAGCTACGCTATTCACATTCTACAAGTACCCGACAGAATACTGGCAGCATATCCGCAGTACCAATACCATTAAGACAGCATTTTCAATGGCACGACTCCGCACAGCCAAAAATCGGAGTCAGGGAACCATGGCGACAACACTGGTAATGGTCTTCAAGCTTGCCGAAAGAGCTCAACTGAAATGGCAGAAGCTGCATGGCTATCATCTGGTTGAAAAGTTAAAAAGTTAATTAAGAGTGTGATATTTGTCAACGGTATCGAGGAAACACTTGCCGCTTAGAGATGGCAGAAACACAACTTTTGGCAATTACTCTAAGTTATAGTATCTCAGATTGTTTAGAGATGCCCTTAATATAAGGTTATAACAAGACATAAATATACCATGGTATATGTAAATATGGATAGTAAAAGATTAGAAATAATGAATGACCATATTCCTCAGAAGAGGCAAATAATTCTAATGCTCTCTCAATCATGTAACCTAAATTGTACTTATTGCTATCAATCGAATAAATCGTATGGTATAATGTCGGTAGAAACCGCAAAGAAAATTCTTCTTAACGAATTATTACAGTTAAAGACTGACAATCGAACAAAATTTTTTGAAATAGCTTTTCTTGGTGGTGAGCCATTTCTTAATTTTTCGGTTATAAAAACTATTTCTGAGTGGATATGGAAACAAAATATTATTATTCATTATGAAATAACTGTAAGGACAAACGGGACTCTACTATCAAAAGAAATAAAAGAATGGTTATTAAAGAATAAAAAGAGAATTAAGGTAGGATTAAGTATGGATGGACTTTCTGAGATGAACATCTTTAATCGTACTTCAATTAGTATTGATTGGAAATTTTTTTATTATAACTGGCCCGATGAACGCATAAAGATTGTGTTGTTTAAAGATTCAATACAATATCTCAAAAAGACAGTTGATGAAATGAATGATTTATATATCCCATTTTATGTTGAAATAGGAGAAGGGTTTCTTTGGGACACTGCTGATGCCGGAGTTTTTGAGCATCAATTATTAGAGTTAGTTTCTGATTATATATTGAAAGCCGACGAGGCGGTTGCTTGTGGTTTATTTTCTTTTAACCAAGCGGATTTTTTTCCGAAGCATAAGATGACTGATATTTTATTTTGCGGGAAATCAAATAATATTATTGCTTATGATATAGATGGCTCTCCTTGTATTTGTCATTTATTTTCAACTCCTGTCCAAAGCTATGACGTGGCGCGAAATAGCTGGAATAATTTGCGAGATGTTCATTCTGTACCTATGGATCCTCAATGCATTTCCTGCCCCGTACAGAAAGTTTGTAAAACGTGTTTTGGCGAAAACATGAGATTATATAATACCATTTACAAATCAGCAGCTATAAATACTACCTGCAACGCAGTAAAAGCAAAATCTAGAGTTTGTGCATATTACTATTTAAAGTGTATTGAAAATAAAATAGAAAGTGGAAACATACTATCTAAAGAAGAGAGGGATACTGCCATAAAATGCATTAATTTACTAAACAATATCCCTACATACATTAAAGAAATATGAAGCCATCGAACAATAAAATAACTTTATGGTCTATTATAATAAATTCATTACCACATAAGAAGTCGTTAATTGCATTGGGGATACTATCGCGCATTCCTATGCTAGTGTCCCCTGTTCTTTTTGGGTATTTTATTACGCTTTTATCTGCGAACTCTTCAAGTAAAACGGCATATGCTTTAATTTTCTATATTTTTGGGTTAGGTTTTTTATCAATAGTATTTAATTTTATTAATGAGCGTATCTCTATTATATCATTTTCTGAGCAAGAGGTTAATTTAAAAAAAATAGTATGGGAAAAAATTTATGTTTTGCCAGATCTTATTCGAGATTCATACACCAATGGAGTGTGGATGCAAAAATTTACAAGAGATATAGCTATTATTAGCGGATTATGTAAAATAATAATCGACTCAGGATTGGGATTTATGACCTTTTTTTTTGGTACCTTTATAGTATTTGCTTCCAAGACGCCCTCCATATCGTTTATTTTTTTACTTTCTTTAATATTTACAACTATTATTTATTATTTATTTAAAGGTAAGATGGAAGCTACATCAAAAAATCTTAGAGAGATACTGTATAACGAAGGAAGCACAATACTTGACCTTATAGAAATGCTTCCTATTCTAAATATATTTGGAATTGTACATTTATATTCCCCTCTTTTTGGTAGAAGCGTTGATGAATCATCAAAACAACAAATAAAACAAAAAATAATTGTAAACAATTTTAAAATAGCTATAAAATTCCAGTTTGCAATAATCCATATAACGGTTCTTCTTTTGTGTACGTTCTTTTTTTTAAATAAAAAACTTATTTTAGGTGATATTGTTATGTACAATATACTTATTTCGGAAACGCTTGGGGGTTTATCCCAGATATTTAATATCTTGCCTGAACTTGGTCGCGGAATAGAATACAAAAACAGCTTACAACAAATATTTGATCTTGGAGATGTTGATGATAAAAATAACCATGAAATTTATAGTGATAACAAGTATGTGTATGATATTCGCAACATTTCGTTTGATTACGATAAAAAAAATTCTGTATTAAATAATTTCTCAATAAAAATCAATAAAAATGAATTCATATGTTTTCTTGGACGAAACGGAACCGGAAAAAGCACGCTAGCTAAAATAATCTCTGGTTCTTATAAGCCAACGTCTGGTAAAATAATAATGTCAGAAAGCAATCCTGCAATAGTACCTCAGCGGATCGTAGTCTATAATGATACTTTATTAGAGAATATACGTCTTAGGGATACTTCGATCACGGAAGAAACCGTAAGAGATTATTTGCAAAAATGTGGATTCAATCAGTTTCTTCAAAAACACTCAAATAACCTCCATACAAAAATTAAAACAAATATGCTTTCCGGGGGAGAGTTGCAATTATTGGGTATTGTGCGAGCATTAGTTCATAATAGGAATACATTGATACTTGACGAAATAACAAACAACCTCGATATTGTTGCAAAAGAAGCCATATATTCTGTCCTGGAATATCTTAGCGGAAAATGCACAATTATCCTTATAACACATGATATCTCATGCCTGAGAATTGCGGATAGGATATTTGTTTTTCAAAAGAATCTAGTATCAGAAGCAAAAGGCAACTCCTCTGAAGATAAAATAACTAATGCGATAAATATGATAATGGATAAATCTATATTATGAAGGAAGACTATTTTATCATTTCAGGATATGTCGATGAACATATGGTTGAGAATATATTATATATTGTAAAGGAGAAAATATCTGATGACTGTAAAAAACTTCATATAGCAGTTCAGTCATCAGGAGGCTCTGTCCCTATCGCACTTGCGATAGCTAACCTGCTTATGTCGCTCCCGTGTAAGGTTTTTACATATAATATAGGGAACGTAGAATCAGCGGCACTGATAATTTTTTCTGCGGGAGAAAATAGAGTATGTTCTCCCGGTGCAAGATTCTATATACACCCTATCGGAAAAGAAATAAGGGGTATACAGACAGAAGAAACATTAAAGAAATATTTAAACGAAATAAAGCAGGATACGGAACGAGTTGCCCAATATTTAGCTAATCAAACCAGAAAAACGAATATCAATAAATGGAAAAAAATATATGCTGGAAGCTCTATTTTGTTACCAGAAAAAGCTGTTCAGATGGGTTTGGTAAATTGCATTGCGGAATTTCCATTTAAAATAAAAGGTTCTTCGTAAATTTTAAAATCCGTTTTTGATTGACCAGGCAACGCCTCACGGGAGAATGAAGACACATACCCAACCAAGCAAGGTTGCTGAAGGTTGTAACAAATGTTACATTTTCCCCTTTCGGCGGAAGAGCTTTGGAAAAAACATCGGCTTCTTGAGTGCTGATGCGGATCCCTCTGACAGCCAAATCAGAAGAAGAAAAAGATATTTGTCTTTGTTTTTGTTTGTCTTTTGCGTTAGATTTAATCAACACGCCTCCCCCGCTTCCCGTTAAAACAGCGCGCTCAGGGGGGGGCTTTTTCTTTTTATACTGCTGCTTATGCCCTCACAGTATATAAAACCTTCACTCTCCTGCATTGATCAGCTTTCCCTTTTAAAACAGAGGGGTTTGATTATTGATGACGACAAGAAAGCTCTCCATCTTCTGGAACATATTGGATATTATCGCCTTAGCGGATACTGGTACACCCTGCTGGATACCCCAAAAGTTGACCATCAGTTTAAACCACAATCAACTTTTAACGCGGCATTCAGAATGTACTGCTTTGACAGGGAGTTGCGGCAGCTTGTTCTCGGAGAAATCGAAAAGATTGAAGTGGCTGTTAAATCACAAATCAGTCATGTTTTTTCAGCAGAATATGGTGCTCAATGGTATGCAAACCCTGCGCTGTTTAACTGAACAGCTTCCATCGTCGCTGCAAAATCAGGCACATCACCTTCGGCAGCATAAGCGACATCTCTGACGAAAAGATCATTTTTGTAAAAATGTCGCCTGCGATAATCCATTAGTGATTTGCGGCTTATTATAAATATCCTGATATTGGTAGCATGACTACCAATAATCGAATAAAATTAAAATCAACACTTGCCAGCCACACTCAGGGCACTGTTGATTTGGCATCATGGCTCGAGCAACGTGGCATATCCCATGACCTCCAGAAGCATTACCGCAAAAGCGGCTGGATGGAATCTGTTGGTACCGGAGCGCTGAGACGACCCGGTGAAGAGGTGACATGGCAAGGTGCCCTCTATACCCTGCAAACGCAAGCCAAGCTACCGCTTCATGCCGGGGCGCTCACGGCCCTTGCTTTGCAGGGTTTTGCGCATTATCTGCGTTTTGGCAAACAGACCGTCTATTTATTTTCTCCCATCAAAACACTTTTACCGGCCTGGTTCAGAAACTATGAGTGGCCTCAACTGATCGTCCATGAAAAAACATCATTCCTGCCGAACAACACAGGAATAACTGATCTGCAATTACCCTTGTTTTCCTTATGCATCTCTTCGCCGGAGCGAGCAATTTTCGAATGTCTGTACCTTTCTCCGGATACTCTGAATCTGGTGGAGTGCTATCAGATCATGGAAGGCTTGACAACACTTCGCCCACAAATGGTAAAGGATCTTCTTGAGCAATGCCGTTCAATCAAGGTAAAACGCCTTTTTCTCTACATGGCCGAAAAAGCAGGACATGAGTGGTATAAGCGCCTTGATCATGCTAAACTTGATCTCGGAAAAGGAGCAAGAAGTATCGTTAAAGGCGGCGTGTATGTTGAAAAATATGCTCTCAACCTGCCAGAGGAGCTGGTAAAGTTATGATAGACCCGATGTATCGCCAGCAGGTTGACCTTTTACTTCAGGTGTTACCGCTTGTAGCCAAAGAAAAGGTCTTTGCGTTAAAAGGTGGCACGGCAATCAACCTGTTTGTACGAGATATGCCCCGGTTATCTGTCGATATTGACCTGACCTACTTGCCTCTGGATTACCGCGATACTGCGATGCGAGGAATCTCTGAGGCCTTGACCCATATCCGGCATAAGATTAATCATGCAATACCAGGGATAAAGAGTCAATTGGTTCAGCAAAACAGCGGACAGGAAGCAAAACTGACCTGTCAATCGTCATCAGCACAGATAAAAATAGAGGTAAACACCATTATCAGGGGCTACGTGTTTCCTCCCCGTATAATGGATATTTCAAAATCAGTAGAAACGGAGTTTCAAAAATTTGTAGCCATGACGGTGGTGTCACACGCGGAATTGTTCGGCGGAAAAATTTGCGCGGCACTTGATCGACAGCATCCGCGAGATATGTTTGATATTCATCAGCTTTTCGCGCATGAAGCATTTACCGATGAGATCAGACTGGGATTTATTGCCATGCTGATCAGCCATTCAAGACCGATACATGAACTCATCAGTCCAAACCTGCTCGATCAAAAAACGGTATTTCAGCATCAGTTTACCGGCATGACCTTCAAAGCGTTCAGCTACGATGACTATGAATCAACCCGGAAACACCTGATCAAGGAGATTCATGATCACTTGAGCGATACCGACAAACGTTTTCTTTTAAGCTTCAAAAGCGGCACTCCTGATTGGGAACTTCTGCCATTGGAAAATCTGCGCCTTATGCCGGCAGTACAATGGAAACTTGCCAATATCGTAAAGCTAAAAACACAAAATCCAGAGAAGCATAAAGCACAGCTCAAAGCACTGGAAAACACTCTGAAGGCTGGTTAAAAGAAGAAGCCATCGGCATTGACGCTCAGCAAGAACGGCGATAACTTGCGCGACAAACCAATGCCTCACTGGAGAATGAAGAGGCGCTCAAAAACATTTATTTCTGATACTTGAAAGTGTTGCGTACTTTTCCGTACAAGAGATATTAATAATCAAACCATTGCCTAACCAGCCACTTATTACAATGAAAACCTTACCTGCTGGAGAGTTCAAGGCTCAATTCTCAGAAGTTCTTGAAAAAGTGAAACATGGCGAATCGTTTGGAATTCTATACGGTCGAAAAAAAAGACCAGTGGCGATGATTGTTCCTTATGTGGAATCGGGATGTGAAAAAGAGCGAAAAATAGGTGTTATCAGGTAAATTATCAGAAGAGGTTGCTCAAATAAACTCTCATCAGTAGAAATTTATGTCAACAATACAGCCAAAAGCAGTCATCCTTCTCAGCGGCGGCATGGACAGCCTTGTCACCACAGCAATTGCCCATGCCGAGGGCTTTACGCTGGCGGCAATGCACGTGAATTACGGGCAGCGGACGTGGCAAAAGGAGCTGGAGTCGTTCCGTGCTATCTGCAATCATTACAATATTGAGCAGCGCCTTGAAGTCAATGCGGATTTTCTCGGCCAGATTGGCGGCTCTTCTTTGACCGATTACTCAATGCCGGTGAGCGGCGCTGATCTTCAAGGCGGAACAATCCCTACGAGCTACGTTCCTTTTCGCAATGCGGGTTTTCTTTCGATGGCGGTGAGCTGGTCGGAGGTGATTGGCGCGAGCAAGATTTTTATCGGAGCAGTGGAGGAGGATACCTCTGGTTATCCCGATTGCCGGAAAATTTTTTATGACGCGTTTAACAAGGTTATCGAGTTGGGCACAAAGCCTGAAACGGTGATTGAAATTCTCACGCCACTGATTGAAATGCAGAAATCAGATATTGTCCGCAAGGGGATGGAGCTTGGTGCGCCGTTCAATCTGAGCTGGTCGTGTTATAAAAGCGAGGGCAAGGCGTGTGGCGTTTGCGACAGTTGTGCGCGGCGGTTGCGGGCGTTCGAGCTTGTGGATGTTCGAGACCCGATTGACTATGAACGTCGTCTGCTCTATATTCCATAACATCATATAATTAATTCTTCAGGCATGACATCAGTTAAATCTTTTCAAGAGAGTGCTGTTGCTTCAGACTCTCTCAAGGCACGCTTCAATATGTCGTTTGGGCTTATGGCGGCGATTTGGCTGCTTGGTCTTATCGGTCATTTTACGCCGTTGCAGGAGTGGCCTGCGCTTTTTCTCTACGTGTTCGGCGCAATTGGCTTGGTGCTTTATCGTGGTAAAGCGAAAGGTGAGTGGCGCCAGATGTATGTGGCTGGTGGAGATCTCAAAAAATCGTTGCTCTGGGGTGGTCTGGCTGGTCTTTTTCTTTTTGCGATGGATCTTATCAACACGGTGCTCTACTACAAAAATGGTGGTGCTCCGATGGCGCAGATGGAGTTTATTCTCGTTAACGGTTCATTGCTTTACTTGTTTCCGATACTGATTCTTGCGGAGGAGTTTCTTTGGCGTGGCATCATGCTCTCGGCTATGATTGAGCGCGGAGTCAATAAACATATTACGGTTTTCCTTACCACTATTTTTTATGTTGTCAACCATTTTGCGGTGGCGCCAGTCGGCATTCAGGAGAGGGCGCTGATGGGGATGATGGCTTTTCCGATTGGCATTTTAGGTGGTTACCTCGTGCTGAAAACAAGAAATCTCTGGGGGAGTTTTCTTGTCCACATGATGACCATGATCTCCATGGTGCTTGATATTTTTGTTATTCCACAACTTGTCCGCTGATTGATCCTTTATGTTCAAAAACAGAATTACAACCCTGTTGCAGCAGGATAAAAAATTGCTGATTGCATACTCCATGCCTGAGTTCCCAGTTGTTGGTGCAACGCTGCCGGTGCTTGAGGCGCTTGAAGAGAGCGGCGCAGATATTGTTGAGCTGGGGATGCCCTATTCTGATCCGATCGGCGATGGACCGGTTATTCAAGATGCGGCACATACCGCCATTCGCAACGGTGTGACCATTAAATCTCTGCTTGAGCTGGTACGGCGTGCTCGCCAAGGTGAGGGGTGCAAGCGTATCAACGTTCCCATTTTGCTGATGGG
>CAIQSY010000140.1 GCA_903874585.1 uncultured Chlorobiaceae bacterium
ATGAGTAATCCTATGGCATTGTTCAGACCCTGCAGTAGTGGTGTGACAACTTTTGTTGTCAGGTCAATTTTCAGAAGGCGGCCAGGATTCGCATATTCGACAACATACGCCTGCTGATGTGGTTCATCAAGGTAAATTTGCTGTGGTGCCTGCATAGCGGACGCGATCAAGGTTGCCGCAGCTCTGTTTGCATTGTTGAGATCAACTTTCAGGAGATTTCCTGTTCGTTCCGTTACATAGGCTGTTTTTTCATCAGCACATACTGCAATATCTTCAGGTGTGGTATAACCGGTTCCTATACGATGATATTGACTGGTTAACTTATAGGTTATCCAGTTAATCTGCATATTGTAATCGTAGTTAACCACTTTGACTTTCGCGATATTTCCGGCATTGGTCCGGATGGCAAAAACATCTCCTGTTTTGAGCTGATTCGTCGGGTCGTTATTGCCAGGAATCGCTACCTTGCCATACGATTGTGCTTGAAGCATGAGTGGTGTAACGGACGCAAAATCAACCGGCCCCAGGTTTACGATAGTTGCTCCTCCTACTGGTTTCATTTGTCGTTTGACCGCATCAATCTGTTCCCACCAGATATCACCGGGACCATTCAGATTTCCGTCAAGCGCTCCAGTTTCGCAATCAAAAACCCATGTTCCTTTCAGGATTGTGTTTCCTTGGGAGACGATTGCCGCATTTGGGCAAATCATATCCAGAAGGCTTATCGCTCCAGTGGCATATTCGACAAACGCCACTTGATTCTTTACTGGTAAAAAACGGCTTCCTATGGCCGCACCAATGTTGCCGACAATTTTTGTTACCATTTTTTTCTCCTTTTTTTGAATAACGTTTGGTAAGGTGATGTTTTCCGCTTCGATTTCGATCGTGGTGATACCACTGAATACAATGGAAATAGCCTTTTAGTTTTGAGACGTAGTCGGTATTACATCTTATAACATCGTCAGGAAGGAAAAGGAAAAGCAGAATGTTTTCCTTTTAAATCGAAAAACACATTATTGTTGTTTTAAAATGGATTCGATTGTTCTTGATTCTACAATAATTCAGAACCATTTCAAACAGAATCGTAAAATCTCGAAGTGATTATCATCAACAAGCGAATTGCTATGAATCGCAAAAAAGCTTGCGATGATTATCCGGCATGTTTTTTTACGAAAGCGGCTCAGCATGGATGATGATGCGGCAAGCGTTGTTATGGAGTAGTAGATTGCGTCCTCCAGTTGGCTGGTGAGCGAATGCATCTCTTCAAGCAGAGTATCGTTTTTGCATGAGCAGAGCAGGGTAATACAGAGCTTTTGTTGCTCGGTTTTTCGGATTTGTGTGTTATGAAGGTGATGTCGCCCACAGGAAACTTATTTTATACACGTTTTTCAATTTTCTTGCCGATAGTTTGCGCTTTTTCAACTGAGAGCGTACGGTTTACACAAACATCAGTCCTACCAGCCTTACCAGCACTACGGCTGAGCTGAGAATATCTGAGCTGCAATGCAAGGCATCAACTTACCCAGCGCATAAATCTATAAGCCTTGGTTATATTCTATACATGAACAATCAGCCAGAAACGATACAACATACATCACTCTGAAAGCTGTACACGGCTGAAGTTGGGCGAAAACATTGATTATTATCCGAATAAATAAAGTTATGAGTATGCGCCAAATGAACATCGGCATATCCTGTCACCACACCTACGGCGGAAGTGGCGCAGTTGCTGCTGAACTCGGCAAAGCACTTGCCGCAAAAGGGCATCGTGTGCACTTTTTCAGTCAGGCGGCACCGTTCCGGCTTGGTGCGTTTTCGCGCAATATCTCTTACCATGAGGTTGAGATGATGCACTATCCACTTTTTGAGACGCCATTTTATACCCTCGCCTTGGCTTCAAAAATTGCTGAAGTCGCCTTTTACGAAAAGCTCGATGTGTTGCATGCGCATTATGCAATTCCGCACGCTTTGAGCGCCATGCTTGCACGCCAGATGCTCGAGGATAAATGTGCAGAATCGAAGTGCTTCAAGCTTGCCACAACGTTGCATGGCACGGATATTACCGTCGTTGGTGCCGATCGCGGGATGCAGGATGTTGTCCGGCTCGCCATCAATAAATCCGATGGAGTGACGGCAGTTTCAGATTATCTGAAGGATGAGACCGTCAGGATGTTCAATCCCAAAAAGGTGATAACCGTTATTCCAAATTTTGTCGATACATCGCTCTTTTTTCGTTCACCCAAGCAGGAGATTCGCGAACAGCTTGGACTTGGGAATGAGAAAATTGTGATTCACATTTCCAATTTCAGACCGGTAAAATGTATAGGTGATATTATACGCATTTTTTATGCGGTGAGCCAAAAGAGCCGAGCAACGTTGTTGCTGGTGGGTGACGGGCCTGAACGGAGTGAAGCGGAGACTCTGGTGCGTCAGTTCGGCATTGTCGATCGGGTAAAATTTTTGGGCAAACTTGTTGATATTGTTCCACTGCTCTCCATTGCCGATGTAATGCTGATGCCGAGTAATGCGGAGTCATTCGGGCTTGCTGCGCTGGAAGCTATGGCGTGTGGTGTACCAGTTGTTGCAACGTTAGCTGGAGGATTTCCGGAATTCATTGAGCAAGGTCGTCATGGTTATCTTCTTCCACCAGGCGATATTGAGGGGATGACTGAGAAAGCGTTACTGCTTTTAGCTGATGAAAAGCACTGGCTTGCGTGTTCAGAGGAGTGCGTCAAACAAACAAAGCGGTACGAAACCACTTTGCTTGTTGAACAGTATGAAGCGTATTATACCAAGCTTTTAACCGCGCAATAGCTCAATATTGTTTGCTGGTCAGCAATACACCACGATATTTTTCGAGGTTTTCAAGAACCTCGCCCGTGCCTCTGGCAACCGCTGTGAGAGGGTCTTCGCTGATATGGACAGCAAGTTTGGTCTCCACATTGATTTTTTTGTCGAGCCCTTTAATCAGTGCGCCACCGCCGGCAAGAAAAAGTCCACGATCAAAAATATCGGCTGAAAGCTCCGGTTTGGTTACTTCAAGGCTCTTTTTGATGGAGGTGATAATCTGGCTGATCGGGGTTGCAATAGCCTCGCGGATGGTGGCGGAATCAACTAACTGCTCTTCTGGTAACGCGGTAACAAGGTTTCTGCCTCTGACCGTAATGGTCAACTCTTTTTCGAGTTTATAAGCGGAGGCAATTTTAATTTTCACCTCTTCAGCCGTGCGTTCACCAATAGCGAGATTGTAGGCTTTGCGGAAATGCCGCACAATTTCGTCAGTGATGTCGGTTCCAGCCACGCGAAGTGATTCGCCGGATGCAATACCGCCAAGCGAAATAACCGCAATTTCCGTTGTGCCACCACCGATATCGACAATCATGTTGCCCATCGGCTCTTTCACATCAAGCCCTATGCCAATAGCCGCTGCCATTGGTTCTGTTATCAGGTAAACCTCTCTTGCGCCAACGTGCTCGGCAGAGTCGCGCACCGCGCGTTTTTCCACCTCGGTAATGCCTGATGGAATACCAATGACCATGCGGCGGATGCCGAATGAGAATTTGGTTTTGGTTTTATTGATCAAGCCTTTAATCAGCTCTTCCGTTGCTTCATAATCAGCAATAACGCCATTAGCAAGCGGGCGTATGGTAACAATGCCAGGGTGTGTCTTTTCGTGCATCAGCAACGCTTCATGCCCGATAGCGACAATTTTCCCTGTATTGCGTTCGCGAGCCACAATAGAAGGCTCATTTAAAACAACGCCTTTGCCGCGGATAAAAATCAATGTATTTGCTGTTCCAAGATCAATGGCAATATCTCTGAACAGATTACTGAAAAAGCTCATGTTAACATGGTTCTGTGTGTCGGGCATAGTGGCTTGGAATGATGCTTATTCAAGCTATATTCCAAGGTTTCAACTTCATTGCCAAGATATAAATTATAAAGTGCTAAGGTAGCTAATGCAACTTTTTTTTCAAATGAAAAGCATTGGCTGATAACCTCTTTTTTACATTTTTCTCGTTTTGCAACCTCTTCTTCTGCTTTTCACTCCTCATTTTTTAAAGCATAGCTTTAAATGTAGTGAGAATAGCGGTTTATTTGATAACTAAAAATGTACTACTAACGTGTTGCCTCTCTACCGTTTTGCTGACGATCGTTCAGCGTTGCAAGAGCAATTACATCGGAGTGTTTCGGTTGATGCCTCGGTGCAATCTGCCGTTGATGATATTTTGTACCATGTGCGTCACCATGGCGACCGTGCCGTGCTGGATTATACTGAGCGTTTTCAGGGCATAAGCTTGTCGTCAATGCGCTCAATGCTGGTTGCTCCCGAAGAGATTGATGCTGCGCGTGCCAATGCTGACCGCGAATTTGTTGCGCTTCTTGAGGAGGCATATAATAATATTGTGCGTTTTCACCAGCATGAGGTGGAGAAGAGCTTTTTTTACGAAGCGGATGGTGGAGTGCTGCTTGGCCAGCGTGTAACGCCAATGGAAAAAGCGCTGCTCTATGTGCCGGGTGGGAAAGCCTCTTATCCTTCATCACTTTTGATGAATGCGGCGCCTGCAACGGTTGCTGGCGTTCACGATATGTTTGTAACCACGCCGTGCGATGCTTCTGGTGCGGTGAATCCCGATATTCTTGTGGCAGCATCAGTTGCCGGTATTCGTTCCGTTTATAAGCTTGGTGGTGCACAGGCGATTGCCGCTTTTGCTTACGGTACTGAAACTATCCCGAAAGTTGATATTATTACCGGACCGGGCAACAAGTATGTTGCGCTGGCAAAAAAGCAGGTTTTTGGTCACGTCTCCATCGACAGTATTGCGGGACCTTCGGAAGTTGTTATTATTGCCGATGAATTCGCGAATCCTGAATTTATCGTGCTTGATATGTTTGCGCAGGCGGAACACGACCCTGACGCATCTTCCGTTCTGATTACGCCATCAGCGTCACTGGCTGCTGCTGTTCAGCGGCACGTTGAAACGTGCTTGCCAACCATGTTGCGTCGAGATATTATCGCACAATCGCTTCAGCATAACGGAGCAATTGTGCTCGTTGAGTCGCTTGAAGAGGCGTGCACTGTTTCCGATATGATTGCGCCAGAACATCTCGAATTGCACGTTAACCATCCGTGGGATATTTTGCCGCAACTGCACCATGCCGGCGCTATTTTTATGGGTGAATACTCCTGCGAAACCGTTGGCGACTATTTTGCCGGACCAAATCACACGCTGCCAACCAGTGGCACGGCACGCTTTTTCTCACCACTTTCGGTGCGCGACTTTGTCAAGCACACATCAATTATCTCCTACTCAAAAAAGCAACTGCAGCATACAGGAGAGAAGATTGCCGCTTTCGCTGATCGTGAAGGGTTGCAGGCTCATGCTGAAGCTGTGCGTGCAAGATTGCGGGTGTTATGAGAGTTGCTGATTTCGACTACGAGTTGCCGGAAGAGCGTATTGCAAAATATCCACCATTGGAGCGTGGTTCAACACGTTTGCTGGCGCTCAATCGCCACTCTGGTGCATTGCAGCATACCCGTTATGCTGATCTTGATGCTTTTCTTCAGCCTGGCGATTTGTTAGTGCTGAACAATACGCGAGTGGTTCGGGCGCGGCTCTTTGCGCGAAAAACCACCGGTGCCAGCATTGAATTAATGCTTCTCGAAAAGCATGAAGATGAGCAGAACCTTGCGCTCTATCGCGGACGATTGAAAAAGGGCGATACGCTTCTTGCTCACGATTATGAACTGCGTATTGCTGAGCTTGTTGCGGATGGCATTGCGCGCATCGAGAGAGTTGATGGGGGAATGTTGACCGATCTTTTTGAATCATTCGGAGGTGTGCCGATTCCGCCATATCTCAAACGTGATGCTGAGGAAGTTGATCGTGAACGGTATCAAACTTTTTTTGCCGCATTGCCCGGTTCGGTAGCAGCTCCAACGGCATCACTCAATATCACGGAAGCGCTGCTTGAGCGTCTCCGCAACATCGGCGTTGATGTTGCAACCATGGCGCTGCACGTTGGTCTTGGTACTTTTCTGCCCATTCGGGTTGAGTCGTTTGACAAGCATGTGATGCACCGCGAGTTTTATTCCATTCCAGCAGAGAGTGTTGCAAAAATTCGTAGCGTTAAAGCCGCTGGCGGGCGTGTTGTCGCTGTTGGTACAACCGTCACCCGTGCGCTCGAACATGCCGCCGAACAACTTTATCACAGTGCTGGCGCTCAGTTAATAACAGGTGAGGCGGATATTTTCATCTATCCGGGCTATCATTTTCAATCTATTGATGTGTTGCTGACCAATTTTCACGCGCCACGCTCAACGGTGTTAATGCTTACGGCGGCATTCGCTGGCGCGAATAACCTGCGCAAAGCGTACGCCGAAGCGCTCGCTAACGACTACGCTTTTCTCAGTTATGGCGATAGTATGCTGATTTCTTGAGGTGTTGTTTTCTCGCTTCCCCATTATTGTTTTCGGGAATCTTCTTATTGAGGGCTTCCTCCTTTAAAAAAAAGGGGAAACAGCACATTAGCCTGAAGAAGTTTGGCTCTTTTCTGAAGAGGCTCTATGCTCTTCTTGCATTTCAAAGGCAGGTATGGTATTTTTTCAAGCCGTTGTTTATCGCCTGATAAGCTCGTTTTTTTTGCCCGCATTTTTGTAAAAGTACATTCATTTCAAACACACATAAACCATAGGGAGATTGCCTTTATGAGTCTGGTTGACCAATATCGTGCCCACACTGAAGAGCGTGCGCAGCTCAGCATTCCGCCACTGCCATTAACTGCTGAACAGGCTCGTTCACTTGTTACATTGCTTCAGCAGAGCGTTGTTCAAGAGAAAGAGTATTTGCTTGAACTTTTCTGCAATCACATCAGCCCGGGTGTTGATGATGCTGCTTTTGAAAAAGCTGCCTTTCTCGATGGAATTATCAAAGGAGAACTCTCATGCAGTGTTATCACCAATCTTGAAGCAATCCGCATTCTTGGCACTATGCTTGGTGGCTACAATGTAAAACCTCTTGTTGATGCGCTGAACCACAACGACCCGGTAGTATGCAGCGAAGCCGCTGAAATGTTGAAAAAAACAATGCTGGTGTACGATCTTTTCGATGTCGTTGTTGACCTCGCCAAAACGAATACCTATGCAGCCGCCGTCCTGCAATCGTGGGCGGATGCTGAATGGTTTACCAGCAAACCGCAGCTTCCAGAGAAGATGACCTTGACGGTCTTCAAAGTACCGGGCGAAACCAATACCGACGATCTCTCTCCAGCCAGCGAAGCATTTACCCGCAGTGATATTCCGCTTCATGCACGCTGTATGCTCGGTACCAAAATTAACGATCCCATCGGCACCATCGCCGAGTTGAAAAAGAAAGGTCATCCATTAGCCTATGTTGGTGATGTGGTTGGCACAGGTTCAAGCCGTAAATCAGGTATCAACTCCGTTCAATGGCACATTGGTAACGATATTCCAGCAGTGCCGAACAAGCGTACCGCAGGTGTCGTTATTGGCGGTATTATTGCCCCAATTTTCTTTAATACTGCTGAAGATTCTGGTGCCTTGCCAATTCAGGCTGATGTTTCAGCACTTGAGATGGGCGATGTTATTGAATTGAATCTTGCGCAAGGCACTCTTGAGAAAAATGGTGAAGTGGTTTCCCGTTTTGAGCTGGCACCAAACACCATAAGTGACGAAGTTCGTGCTGGTGGACGTATTGCGTTGATTATTGGCAGAACATTGACCAGAAAAGCACGTACAGCACTTGGACTTGGTGACGATGCCATTTTTACACGTCCGGAGCAGCCAGCCGATAGCGGCAAAGGTTATACGCTTGCCCAGAAAATGATTGGTAAAGCTTGCGGACTTCCAGGTGTGCGCCCAGGCATGTATGTTGAGCCAGAAACCCTGACCGTTGGTTCGCAGGATACCACAGGCGCCATGACTCGCGACGAAGTTAAAGAGCTTGCCGCATTAAGCTTCAGCGCCGATCTTTATATGCAGAGCTTCTGCCACACATCCGCGTATCCAAAACCATCCGACATTAAGCTTCATAGAAGTTTGCCATACTTTGTTATGAGCAGAGGCGGTGTATCGTTGAAACCAGGTGATGGTGTTATTCATACATGGCTGAACCGTATGGTGCTCCCCGATACACTTGGCACCGGTGGCGATTCTCACACGCGCTTCCCGATTGGTGTCTCCTTTCCCGCAGGTTCTGGTCTGGTTGCATTTGCCGGCGTTACCGGTTCAATGCCACTAAACGTTCCAGAATCCGTGCTTGTGCGCTTTACTGGTGAGTTGCAAAAAGGTATTACACTACGCGATCTCGTGAATGCAATTCCGCATGAAGCCATGAAACGTGGTTT
Organism: uncultured Chlorobiaceae bacterium; assembly: GCA_903874585.1. Lineage (GTDB taxonomy): Bacteria > Bacteroidota > Chlorobiia > Chlorobiales > Chlorobiaceae > Chlorobium. The sequence continues at coordinate 8,368 of CAIQSY010000140.1, forward strand.
GCTGACTGTTGAAAAGAAAGGCAAAAAGAATGTTTTTGCTGGACGTGTTCTTGAAATCGAAGGGTTGCCACAACTCAAAGTTGAGCAGGCATTTGAACTCAGTGATGCTTCAGCAGAGCGCAGTGCAGCCGCCTGTACCGTTCGTCTCGATAAAGAGCCGGTTATCGAATACCTCAGCTCCAATATCCAGCTTCTTCAGCAGATGATTGAGGAGGGCTATGGCAATGCTGAAACGCTGAAACGCCGTATTGGTAAAATGCAGGAGTGGCTGAAGAACCCTGTACTGCTTGAGCCAGATGCTGACGCAGAATATGCAGAGGTTCTTGAAATCAATATGAGTGCCATTACTGAGCCAATTCTTGCGTGCCCTAACGATCCTGACGATGTCAAAACACTCAGTGAAGTGCTTGCCGATGATAACGCTCCAAAAACCATTAATGAGGTTTTTGTAGGTAGTTGTATGACCAATATCGGCCATTTCCGTGCACTTGGTGAAATATTGCGTAATCGTGGCGCTGTGCCCGTCAAGCTCTGGATTGTTCCACCGACAAAAATGGATATGAAAAAGCTGATTGAAGAGGGTTATTACTCAGTTTTTGGCGCTTCTGGTGCTCGCATTGAGCAGCCGGGTTGTTCGCTCTGTATGGGCAATCAGGCGCGTGTTGCCGATAATGCTGTTGTATTTTCAACCAGCACAAGAAACTTTGATAATCGCATGGGGACAGGTGCCAAGGTTTATTTAGGCTCTGCAGAGCTTGCCGCAGCGTGTGCTCTCCTTGGGCATCTTCCAAATAGAGATGAGTATATGGAGATTATGGTCAAGAATCTTTCAGGTGATAAAGAACCCTCTATTTATCAATACCTTAACTTCCATAAACTCAAAAAAGCTGAATTAGAGTTGCTTGTTCAATAAAAAAATCATTTATTAATGCGGGATGTGGGTGAATTTTGCATGTTCCGCTTTGCAGTAGGCTTTTGGAAAGTCGCTGTTTTTTTTTATTATTCGAGAGCTGATGAAGCTGTCAATTATCAAACAATCAAATAATCATAGCAATGAAAAAGTTTTTCCTTCTTCTCTTTGTCGCAAGCTCAGTCTCTTTTGTTGGCTGCGCAAAAAAAACTGAAGCTCCAGTTGAAGCTCCAGTTGAGGCACCAGCACCAGCAGCACCTGCCGCACCAGCAGCAGAGGCACCAGCAGCACCTGCCGCACCAGCAGCAGAGGCACCAGCAGCACCTGCCGCACCAGCAGCACCTGCAAAATAAGTTTCCAGTTTTACTGGATTTCTTTATTCAAGAGACAGAATCACAAGTTCTGTCTCTTTTTTTTATGCCCGCAGTAGTATCATGGTCACGGATTCCAAGGTCGTCGCTTGTGCCTCCGTCCTGCCGGTTTAATCGCTCTCCCATTTATCATCATAATCTCACGACCATAAAAGTGGCTCGAATTGTTTGCTGAAAACATCTTCATTGTTCTGATTTTTTACCATTTCTTTTGCATAGCTTCTTTCGTTTCGTTATATAGTAACAGTATTAACAATCGTTAATCTCTCTACTGTTCATGTGACTGATGGCATTTTTCGTATTGCTTTATCTGCGCGGCATACTGTTGTGATTGAGCTTACAACGTGGATGTTGTTTTGATGCCATGTAAGACAGTCATGTCATTTTTATTGGTTGACCATTTTTCTCTTTTCATAACTCACAATTATAATGATACTTATGGTTAAAAAATCACGCATTGGTACAGCCTTTTTGCTGGTTCTGCTTTCGGGTTCATCGACAGCTTTTGCAACAAATGGGATGAACCTTGAAGGGTATGGCGCTAAATCTCATGCGCTTGGTGGTGCAGGTATGGCATTTGATACTGGTAACTCTGCTGTGATGAACAATCCAAGCACACTTGGAATGATGAAGGATGGTGCCAAGGAACTTGGTTTTGGCATCAGGGGATTGCATCCCGATGTTAGCTTAAAGTATGGTTCTACCTCTGATACCTCAGCAGGCAACGCTTATTACATGCCATCACTCTCCTATACTCGCAAAGATGGTTCGATTGCGTGGGGTGTGGCCATGCTTGCTCAAGGTGGTATGGGTACTGAGTATGGTACGGATTCACCGCTGTTTCAAGGTGGCACCTCTTTTGGCAA
>CAIQSY010000141.1 GCA_903874585.1 uncultured Chlorobiaceae bacterium
AGAGTCTTCAACAGCTTGCATGCTCTTGAAGACCATTTGGAAGCCTCGTTAAGGGGGATGGAACATGATACACAAAGAGTCCATTCCATCGTCGCATGGCCTTGGATTATGAGTTCATTATTGATTTAGAAATGGAATAAAGCGCCTGATTCATGGTTTTGTGGCTAAAGTGAAAAATTCCTGTTCTTCTGTGCAAAAAAGTGTTTGGAAGAGATTGAGTTTTTATTATTATTCAAAATCGTTTTAGCACTCTCTATGTTTGAGTGCTAAAAAAGATATAACTTTTTTACTGTAGTATCTTACTATTCAATCAAAAACCCAAACGAGAGAAGACAATGAACTTGAAACCCTTAGCTGATCGAGTTATTGTTAAGCCTGCAGCGGCGGAAGAAAAAACCAAGGGCGGTCTTTATATTCCTGATACAGGGAAAGAGAAACCGCAGTATGGTGAAGTTGTTGCCGTAGGTGCAGGTAAAGTTGCTGATAATGGCCAACTGCTTGAAATGCAGGTCAAGGCTGGCGACAAAGTGCTTTATGGTAAATATTCCGGCACAGAAGTGAGCGTGGAAGGTGAGGATTACCTCATCATGCGTGAGTCGGATATTTTCGCCATTCTTTAATGTTACTAACATTTTAAAACCTTATTGGAGGAACAGTTAACAATGACTGCAAAAGATATTTTCTTCGACACTGAAGCGAGGGCAAAACTGAAAGTTGGTGTGGATAAACTCGCCAACGCAGTAAAAGTAACGCTCGGACCTGCCGGACGTAATGTTCTGATCGACAAAAAATTTGGTGCACCGACCTCAACCAAGGATGGCGTGACCGTTGCAAAAGAGATCGAACTTGCTGACGCTGTTGAGAACATGGGCGCGCAGATGGTGCGTGAAGTTGCTTCTAAAACCAGTGATGTCGCTGGCGACGGAACAACCACCGCAACGGTTCTTGCTCAGGCAATCTACCGTGAAGGTTTGAAGAACGTCACCGCTGGTGCTCGTCCGATTGACCTGAAAAGAGGTATCGATCGCGCTGTGAAAGAGGTTGTTCAGGAGTTGAGAAACATCAGCCGCAGCATCTCTGGTAAAAAAGAGATTGCACAGGTTGGAACGATCTCTGCAAACAACGATCCTGAAATCGGTGAACTGATTGCCGAAGCGATGGACAAGGTTGGAAAAGATGGTGTTATCACTGTTGAGGAAGCAAAGGGAATGGACACTGAGCTGAAGGTTGTTGAGGGTATGCAGTTTGATCGCGGCTACCTGTCACCTTACTTTGTGACCAACTCTGAGACGATGGAAGCTGAGCTTGAAGATCCTCTGATTCTGATTCACGACAAGAAGATCAGCAACATGAAGGAGCTGCTCCCGATTCTTGAGAAATCAGCACAGTCTGGTCGTCCGCTTCTGATCATTTCAGAAGATATCGAAGGCGAAGCTCTTGCAACGCTTGTGGTGAACAAGCTGCGTGGTACTCTGAGAGTCTGTGCAGTCAAGGCTCCTGGCTTTGGCGATCGCCGCAAGGCCATGCTTGAAGATATCGCAATTCTCACCGGTGGTACCGTTATCTCCGAAGAGAAGGGCTACAAGCTCGAAAATACAACAATCAACTACCTCGGTCAGGCTGGTCGCGTTACAATCGACAAGGATAATACTATCATTGTTGAAGGCAAAGGCACTGCTGAGGAGATCAAGGCTCGCATCAACGAAATCAAGAGCCAGGTCGAAAAATCAACCTCTGACTACGATACCGAAAAGCTGCAAGAGCGTCTTGCCAAGCTTTCAGGTGGCGTTGCTGTGCTGAACATTGGCGCATCAACGGAAGTTGAGATGAAAGAGAAGAAAGCCCGTGTTGAAGATGCACTGCACGCTACCCGCGCTGCTGTGCAGGAAGGTATTGTTGTCGGTGGCGGTGTTGCCCTGATTCGTGCAATCAAGGGTCTTGACAGAGCTATTGCAGACAATGAAGATCAGAAGACCGGTATTGAAATTATCCGCCGTGCGCTCGAAGAGCCACTTCGCCAGATTGTTGCCAACACTGGCACCACCGATGGCGCAGTTGTGCTTGAGAAGGTCAAGGCTGGAACCGGTGATTTTGGTTTCAATGCCAGAACTGAAACTTATGAAAACCTGGTTGAGGCCGGTGTTGTCGATCCTACCAAGGTAACCAGAAGCGCTCTTGAGAACGCTGCATCAGTTGCCAGTATCCTTTTGACGACCGAAGCTGCTATTACTGACATCAAGGAGGAGAAATCCGACATGCCAGCAATGCCTCCAGGCGGAATGGGTGGTATGGGCGGCATGTATTAATCTGCTCTTTCCATCTTTATTCTTTACAAAAGCCAGCCTTCGGGTTGGCTTTTGTTGTTATTGAGAGATATTATTGACTATTATAAAGTCTTTATTATAGTTAATGCAGGAGACGACTCTCATGAATTACAGTACTTCTATCAAGCCAATCAGCTTTTTGAAAACTCACGCTTCAGAAGTTATTCGGGAGGTTTCAGCCAATAGAGGAACCATGATTATTACCCATAACGGTGAAGCGAAGGTGATTGTGCAGGATGTTCATCTCTATGAAGAGACTCAGCAAAGCCTCGCCCTGCTGAAAATACTTGCGCAAAGTTCGCAGAGCATTGAGCAGGGAAGGTACAGGCCAGCCAGCGAATCATTTGATTTTATCCGCAAGCAGATTTCAAATCAGCAGGAGTTATGAACTATGATGTTTTCCTGACTGATGATGCGGAGGCAGATATTCTCGATATCTGGAAATATGTTGCTCATCACGATTCTGTTGAACGAGCAGCTACCCTTATCGATGGACTGCAGGAAGCCTGTCTGACTCTTTGCCTTTTTCCTGATCGAGGGCATTATCCTCCCGAACTTCAGAGAATCCATGTTCTGGACTATCGTGAACTCCACTATAAGCCGTATCGGATTATGTACAGGGTTTTGGATGGCAAGGTTTTTATTCACTGTGTTCTGGATGGCAGAAGAGATTTACAGGAGCAGCTTCTCGAACGATTGATTCGAGGATAAGTGTTGACGAATGTTTTACTGAACTTACATCAACATATTTGCCTCGGCTGCACTTACCTCACCTCCTGCCAATCGCGTGCATAGCGGAAATCAATGCCGGGTGTTCGTGCTGAAATTTTTGCGATAACAGGCATCATGCGTTTGTATTGGTTGCGCACAACCATTTTTCTTACACGATCGTAAAAAACTTCAGCCACTCCCTCTGAAAGAATCGCCGCTTTATCCATGCGTTTTTCAAGCATCATGTACAACAACAAGTCAACCTCTTCATAGCTGAACCCCAAGTCAGCTTCATCGCTTTGCCCCTCCCATAAATCGGCTGAGGGTGATTTCACAATCAGTGGTTCAGGAATACCGAGATGGCGGGCAAGTCCTCTGAGCTGGGTTTTATAGAGGTCGCCAATGGGATTGACTGCTGATGCCATATCGCCAAACAGTGTGCCATAGCCAAGCAGTAACTCCGTTTTATTGCTTGTTCCCACAACCAGTCGTCCATCGCGGGCGGAAATATCGTAGAGAAAAATCATGCGTGTACGTGCCATAATGTTGCCACGTCGCAGCAACTGATCGTTCGGTACCGATGAAAAAAAAGCATCAGCTACGGGTGAAATAGCAATCTCTTCTGCTTGAATTCCGAGCTTATTGATCATCAATTCCGCATGTTCCAGGCTGTCTGCGCTGCTGGAAGAGTAGGGCATCATTATTGCCAGCACATGTTCGGCACCAAGCGCACGAACCGCGAGTTCACACACAACGGCGGAGTCAATCCCACCCGAAAGACCCAGCACAATGGAGTTGAACCCGAACTTGCGAATCTCATTGAGCAGAAATGCCTTCAGGATATCTTCAACAAGAGCGTAATCAAGATGGAGATCATGCACCTTCATGGTGGAATGTATTTAGATATTAAACAATCGGATAGCTGCGCTGAGCAGGGAGAACGCCACGCTGTTCACCACCACAAGCAAAAGCGCGATATTTCTCAGTATCGAACGATAGTGCATTGCATCAAGGTCAAGCATGGTGATCAGTCCGTTTCTGCTGACAATAATGGTGTGGCTCAGTGCGAGCAGGAAAAAGAGCCAGCTCCATATTCCGGTCAGAGCAAACAGCTCACTGAGCCAGATGGGCGTCATAGCGTAGCAGATAACGGTCAGCACAACACCTTTAAAGCTCTCGGAGCGATCTTTGCCAAGTAATGCAATAACAGCACCACTGATGAGATAAAGTCCCGCACTGTCAACCAGAAAGCTGGTGATTCCTGATAACATGGCAGCTCTTGGTTGACCTATTATCACGAACTTGACAAGTTGTACAACAACAATAACGGGCGCGGCGTATTGCCGCAAAACGTCCGATTCTTTACCGACAATACTCTCTTTCAGTGAACGCCATAACGCCCTATTACGAAATAAGATATTCACTATCGCCATAAAGAATTCTTTCGCACTCATTGCCGTTTATCGTCTAAGCCATTTTTGAGGATTTTGTTTCACACGACCTTTCCATATTTCAAAATGAACGACTGAACCACCTTCCGCCATTTTGCCCGACATTCCAATCAACTGCTGAGATGTAATGATATCTCCTTTCGTAACCTGTAGTTGCCCAAGATTAGCATACACCGTGAGGTACGATTTTGGATGGCGAATAATTACAATATTGCCAAACGTTGGCAGAAAGGCAATTTGTACCACTTTTCCACCAGAAACCGCTCGCACTTGAGTGCTGGATGGTACCGAAAAATCAATACCATTATTGGTGGTTACAATTTTCAGATCTTTATCCTCTACAGAACCAAAGCGCTGGGCAATCACGCCATTGCGTACCGGCCATGGCAACGAACCAAATGCGGTATCAAAATTTGCCGACACACGGTCAATCTCCGATGTTTCGGCGGTGGTGCGTATCTCCTCCTGGCTCTTTTTTTCTGGAATTGGTTCCGGTGTTTCAACGGTTTTTTCTACCGGCTCGGGTCTCTTTTCTGGTTTTGTGAGAATGGGTTCTGCTCTTTTCTTCCGTGTTTCAGGCTTTTCGGTAACGCTCTTGCGTTGTGACGGCTTCTCTTTTTGTGCTGCTAAACGCTCTGCATCAAGGCGTTGTTTCTCATCTTGCTCTTTTTTAAGTCGCTGAGCCTCAAGGCGTTGCAGCTCCTGTCGTTTTGCCTCGCGTCTTTCGCGAGCTTTACGTAAAGCTTCAAGCCGTATTTTTTCCATCCGTTTTCGCTCTTCAACGATTTTGCGTTGACGCTCCTGTTCAGCCTCGATAGCGTGCTGTTCCGCTATAATCAACGATTCAATGCGCGATTGCAGTTGCTGACGCTTTTTCTTCACTTCTTCAAGCTGGGTGGCATACTCCTGTTTGTTTTTTTTCAGTGTAACCAGCACAACCTCTTTCTCTTTTTTGCTTGCCGACCAACTTTTCAGTTGTTGCTCTTGCTCTTTTACTACTGCAGCTTTCTGCTGATAGGTTTGTTCCAGCGCCACTTTGCTGCTCTCAAGCTTACCTGCAACCTGCTGTAATTCATTAACATTCTGGTGAATAGCACGCGTAAAAAAGCCCATATATTGTGCTCGTACCAGAGCATCATTCATAGAGCCGGAGCTGAAAAGATGCTCAATATCCCGATTACCGCCATATTTATATACTGAAACGGCTGTGCGACGAAAGTCATTGGAGACCTTGCCGTACGTCTGACGATTACTCTGCAACTCTTGTTGAAGATGGTCAATATCGCCATCAAGTTTTTCGAGATAGTTCTGGTTTTGCTGAATCAAGTTGTCCAGCACAAGAATTTGACGACGAATATTTTCAAGCGCTTTAAATGATTGCGACTCTTTGCGCGTTGTTACGTTCAGTTTGGACTGATACTCTTTGAGCTGCTGTTTTAAACTGCGCAGATTTGCCTCAACGGCTTTTCGCTCTTGCATAATGCGCGATATTTCACGATTTGCTGGAGCAGATGGCGCCACCATTGGTACAGTTGCAGTGAATACGAACAGTAAAAGCAAAAAGCGCAATACTTTATACAAACTATCAGGTATAGCGATACCTTTCATAAAACAGGTTCCATGGTTGTAGAAAAAACAGCATGAGAGCACGATGATACGTGGCAGTAACGAAATATTTCGGCATTGCGAGTGTGCTCAATGTATCCGAAAGCGTGCTGTTTATACGATGACCTCAAGGTAATGGATAAAATCTTTTCTTCGCAAAGGCTCAAAGAAAAATATTTTGTTTACCATCACCTGAAATAATGCTAAATATGACTTTTTTCATCAGCGAACCAACGTTATGGACAAGCTTGTTATAAAAGGTGGGCGTAAACTCTCCGGCAGTGTTAATGCTTCGGGTTCGAAAAACAGCTCACTTCCCATTATTGCAGCAACGCTGCTTACCGGCAACGGCACCTTTACCCTTCATAATATTCCCGATCTGCGCGATATTACAACCTTTACGCAACTTCTCAACCATCTTGGTGCTGAAACCACATTTGCTGATAATACGCTGCGGGTTTCATCAAACCATGTTCAAAGTCTGCAGGCTCCTTATGAGCTGGTTAAAAAAATGCGCGCATCAATTTATGTGCTCGGACCGTTGCTTGCCCGCTTTGGTCATGCAAGAGTCTCTCTACCGGGTGGATGTGCTTTTGGTCCTCGCCCGATTGATCTCCATTTAATGGCGATGGAAAAGCTGGGCGCAACCATCACCATTGAAACCGGTTTTATTGATGCTACCGCCAAAGAGGGCAAACTGCGAGGTGCTCATATTGATTTTCCAGTTTCATCGGTTGGTGCTACAGGCAATGCGCTGATGGCTGCGGCACTTGCAGAGGGCACCACAACACTTAGCAATGCGGCAGCGGAGCCGGAAATTGTAACGCTCTGCAAATTTCTTATAGCCATGGGTGTTCCCATCAGGGGAACGGGAACAACGGAGCTTGAAATTGATGGTGTTCCGTCATTAGCGGGTATTGAGTTTGATAATGTTTTTGATCGTATTGAAGTTGGTACACTGCTTGCAGCGGCAGCAATAACCGGCGGTGAAATTACAATTAACCGCGTTGAGCCGCAGCAAATGAAAACTGTGCTGAAAAAATTTACAGAGGCAGGCTGTACAATTACAACGACCGACAACAGCATAACGCTCAAAAGCCCTGAAAAACTCTTGGCGACAGATGTTACCGCAAAACCTTATCCCGCCTTTCCGACCGATATGCAGGCGCAGTGGATTGCGTTGATGACGCAAGCGGAGGGAATAAGCCATATCACGGATAAGGTGTATCATGAACGGTTTAACCATATTCCAGAGTTGAATCGGCTTGGGGCACATATCGAAATTCGCAAAAATCAAGCTCTTGTGCACGGTCAACAACCACTTTCAGGCACAACGGTGATGTCCACCGATTTAAGGGCATCAGCCAGTCTTGTTATCGCCGGACTTGTTGCACAGGGTACAACCGAAGTGCTTCGGGTTTATCACCTTGATCGTGGGTATGAAAAGATTGAACAAAAGTTGCAGAGTTTGGGTGCAGATATCAGCCGTGAGAAGTACAATGAATTTTAATCGCCATAGGAATTCACACCACGTCGCTCTGTTGGGGGTATGAGCTTATAAAAAAGTAGATTTTCTTGTTTGGATTTTAAGAATCGTGCCTTATATTAACAGCCTCTGAAGCCAAACGCTCAGGCGGTGGTGATAAAGGGCCCTTAGCTCAGTTGGTCAGAGCAAGCGACTCATAATCGCTGGGTCGTAGGTTCAAGTCCTACAGGGCCCACTGATTATGAAAACAATTTGAAAGATACATTACCTGGCGTGTTCGTCTAGTGGCCCAGGACATCGCCCTCTCAAGGCGAAGATCACGGGTTCGAATCCCGTACACGCTACCACTAAAAAATGCACCCGTAGCTCAACTGGATAGAGTATCTGACTACGAATCAGACGGTTAGAGGTTCGACTCCTCTCGGGTGCACGATGGATTATTGAGGAGTGGCCAAATTGGTAAGGCTCCTGATTCTGGATCAGGCAATTTGCAGGTTCGAGTCCTGCCTCCTCAACAAAGTTTATCAGCTAAAAAGACACAAGCTTGTTTGTTTGTGTCTTTTTTTTTGCCAATCCGTTCCATCGCTCTTTTAAATTTTCGGACAATTTTTCTTTCAACGCTTTGCATTATTATCTCGCGTTATGTCCGAGACTATTCCATTTGTTAAGAAACGTTAACTCCTGAACGTTGGTATGAAATTCCTTTTAAAACGCGCTTTGATTGTGCTGTTTTGTGTCAGTGCCGCAGTTGCAATTGGGTTTTCAAGTCTTGGTCTTCTTCTCTCCGTTTACGCTGATAAACCTGAACAAGCTGATGTTATTGTTGTTTTAGGCGGCGATAAAGGGCTGCGTGTACGCAAGGGTGCGGAGTTATACAATGCAGGGTATGCGCCTCGTGTACTGTTGACAGGTATTGATCAACGCTATTACCGCCCATGGCGACCGAACTGGCGCGAACGACGTATGATCAACATGGGGGTTCCTAAACGAGCTATTCTTGTTGATACGGCATCGAAAACGAGCTGGGAAGAGGCGGTTAATACTGCCAAAATTATGGATAAGCGAGGGTGGAAACGTGCAATTGTTGTGAGTGATCCGCCACATTTACTTCGTCTTCAACTGACATGGAGTAAAGTGTTTCGAGGATCCTCAAAGGAGTTTCTGCTGATACCGACAACGCCCGAATGGTGGAACCAGTTTTTGTGGTGGAAAGATCCAAAAAGCTATCAGTTTGTGATGAGTGAACTCAAGAAAAACCTCTTTTATATATTTGGGCATTATGGTTGGTTTCCTTTTCTAACCATTTAAGCGTGTTGCCGGACGACGCATCTGCTGTTCAGAATCAGTGTCATCCGGCTTCACAATGCGCAATCGTCTTGCTTATTACAAAGGGAAGTTACGCACCATCCATCATAGCTTCAACGTCGGCCTCAACCCCTCCAATTGGTTTGATGCCAAACTTCTCAACCAGCACGGCTGCAACATTCGGTGTCAGGAACTCGGGAAGTGTTGGTCCGAGGCGAA